>JAUHZY010000004.1 GCA_030425825.1 Alphaproteobacteria bacterium | reverse complement strand
ATTGCAAGTAAATTCTTAGTAACTCACAAGGTAAAATGATTTAGCATTGTAGGGCTGATCAATAAATTAACGAAATCTGCCTATATTTTACTCTACAAAATTGGGGGTTCTTCCACAGCGGGCGATTGGAATCGTTGCTATGAACCTTGGCAAATAAAGCGTGATACTGCATTAAAGTCCAAGCTACGTGATGATGGCATCATAGTGACTACCCATAATGGATCCCTGTTGTGGGAGCCTTGGGAAATTGAAAAAAAGAGTGGCGGTAACTATAAAGTCTTTACTCCCTTTTATCGTAAAGGGTGCTTACAATTTATGCCGCCTCGTAACCCGATTCCAAAACCGAATAAAATTGGGTATTTGTCTCATAAAGAGCGATTGAATACCATTGATTCGCTGAATTTATTGCCGAATGAGACCTGGGTAGAAGCAATGATGAGTCATTGGAAGGTGGGCGAATCGATGGCAATGAAGCGCTTAAAATCGTTTATCAAGGAAGATTTATCGGATTATTCTGAAGGTAGAAATTTTCCTGCGAAACAAAAAATATCACGTTTGTCTCCGCATTTACACTGGGGGGAAATATCACCCAACCAGATATGGCATGCTGTTAAGAAATTATCTCAGAATAAAAATACGGATTGTTTTTTGAGTGAGCTAGGATGGAGAGAGTTCTCCTATAGCCTTTTATATTATTACCCAACCTTAGAGAGAGATAATCTTCAGAAAAAATTTAATAGTTTTGCTTGGCGAAAAAGTAAGAAGCTGTTAAATGCTTGGCAACGTGGAATGACTGGATACCCTATCATTGATGCAGGCATGCGAGAGTTGTGGCAAACAGGTTTTATGCACAATAGAGTTCGCATGATTGTTGCTTCGTTTTTAGTAAAAAATTGTTTGATTCACTGGCATGAGGGAGAAAAATGGTTCTGGGACTGCTTGGTAGATGCTGATTTGGCAAGCAATAACGCTAACTGGCAGTGGGTTGCGGGTTGTGGTGCAGATGCCGCGCCTTTTTTTCGAATCTTTAACCCGATTACGCAAGGAAAGAAGTTTGATCCCAAAGGTGACTATACACGGAAATATGTACCAGAGTTGTCGACGCTGCCTGATAAATATCTTCATGCTCCTTGGGAAGCGCCAACTGAAGTGCTACAGGACGCGGATATTAAAATTGGAAAAACGTATCCAAAGCCAATTGTAGACTTAGCGCTATCAAGGGAGAAAGCACTCGCAGCATATAAGGCTATAAAAAATTCATAGATTGCTATTTGGCATTGTGATAATGTGCTACTTATCTTTTTTCCGAATAAGCTTTTTTCTTGCAGAGTCATGCCTTTCTTTTAACCCAATATTTATATAATGATCTGTGATAGCACTTGAGCTATGACCAGCATCATCTCGTACATGCTCCCTGGGTCTGGTTTTAACATCCTCTGAGATGCCTGTGTGTCGCAACCAGTGCACTGTTGCATCAAGTAGGGATTCGGCTTCTTCTAATTTATTGGCTTGCCGCAGGTGTTCGATGGCTGCATCAAAACACGTTTGCACCAACCTTCTAATATACGTTGTGCTTGTTATCGGGCCCTTACCCTTGGTCTTGGGCAACAGAGGCGACTGATCCGCAGGTGAGGGCAGCGGTGAAAGTTTTAAATACTGACGCCATTCCTTTAATGCAGCCAGCATTGCGTCACTGACAGCAATTTGACGTTTTTTATTGCCTTTACCCACAGTAATAAACCACCAGTCATTGTCATGATCGCGATAAAAGTCACACATTTTTGGTGTCCAACGATTACTGGCAGCTAACTCAGAAATCCTCAGATACATCGAAAACAACGCATTCATAATAAAAAAGGTTCGCATGTGTTGCTCAGGATCGTTCGCTGCCATTTTCTCAGCAGCGCTAATCACATAATCCCACTGCAATTGACTTAATCGCCTTATTTTTGTTTCTGTCTGTGATCTTTGAATAAATCGGCTTTTTTGTCGTATTTGTAAAACGGGGTTGACCTCCGTGTAATCTTCAGCAATTAAAAAATTATAAAATGTGCTTAGCACTGCAAATAGATCTTTTATTGCTGTGTTTGAAAATTCAAAATCTTTTACGTTCGGCTTTTTTCCTTGGCGATGTGCGGCTTTCGGTAGAGTAACAACAAAGGGACGCCACTCAGGATTTGGTATTCGCAAACCATGTTGATCGATAAATCGAGGTGGTTTTTTTGTGCCAATCCATCTTACAGGAGGATTTTGACAAAATTGAATATATTTTTCCAAATCTTTTCTTCGAAGATCACGTATTGATTTTTTAGAAACAATCGCTGTCCATTGCATCAGACGTTCCACCTCACGTCGATAGGTATTAAACGTGGCAAGAGTGCCTTTATAAGCGATTAAAAACTGTTTTGCTGCATTAAAGTCATTCTCACTAATAGCAGCAGGACATTTGGTGTCATCAATAAAGTCTATGCTATCAAACAAAGGCGAGGGGTTTTTATAAGACATGTCATTACCCTTGATTTCGATTCGTTTTTTTCTGGTTGTCAGCGTTTAAGGCTTCTTGATACGAGTCATAGGATGGCTGTTTTTCGCCATAATGTGTATCGTAACCCACGTGGGCATCCATCAGCGTTTTCTGATCATAATGTGGAATGCCGTATTTTTCGCACATGTGGTCAATTTGCTTCCAACAAATATGGTTGTAAAATCGTCTAAGCAATATGATCAAGCAAACCGTGATAACAAGATAATAAATGTAATTCTCGACGTGAAATCCAAAAATGCGCATGTCAAATTGAACATGATAATAAAGCAAGGCACTTGTTATGACTAAAACAAAAAGTGCTCTAAAGTAGTCTTGGTAGGGATGGACACCAGCGCATATACAAATGGTGAGCGCAAAGCCGCCTAACATCTCTGGCCAAATAAATGGAACGTGTGATAACAGCCACATTAATGGTAATGTAAATAGTGCTGCCATTGACCAGCCAAAAATGGCTGTCAAATCATAAATGTTTCTGGGAACACGTCGAACGTTTCCATGCATATCCCATAAAGGCAAAATAGTTTCAAACCACCGGACCTTTATTCTATGTCCATTGATATTTAGGCTAGCCATCTAAAATACCTTTAAAATAAAGATAAAATTACTATAGCATAATAAGTGTGATAATGTCAATTATCACACTTATAAGAATCTTAGGCTTAAATAATTCCGCAAAACCGTGCCCTGTTTACTTAAAATCTTTCGACCACGTCACTTTAAAGTTATCTATCGCTTGCTGCAATGCTCTGTAGGTTTTTTCTAAATGATCAGGATTCTGCGGAACGGCTTTAACCGCCTCATGGAAAACTTTTAAGGTTTGCTCTAATTCTGGTAACTTCAAATAACAAACACCACCACGAGAGCGATGCAGTTCTTCGCGCAATGCTTTTGTATCACGTTTGGCATAAGCTTCTGCTAATACCACTTTGACATTTGTCAAATCATCATCCATCATCGATAGCATTGTACGGGTAAATTCAGGATCACCGTTACACATTCGAACACAAGCATCCCAATCAATCACCGCCAAAGCTTTTGATGTCTCATCGGTTAGGGTTGGCTGTTGATGCGTGGACGGCTTTTTTTCCTCAACTTTAAACACATAATTTTGCAAAACAGACTCTAACTCCAACGGTTGAGCCGGTTTACTCAATACCTCTTGCATACCAGCGTCAATAGCCTCCTGACGCATCTCTGGATTATTAGCATGCCCTGTCAAAGCGACAATAGGAACTTGCGATTTGACAGGGTCATTCAATGCACGAATTTTTTTAGTGACTTCTATTCCACTAAAATCAGGCAGGCCAATATCCATAAAGATTAAGTTATAACTTCCCTCTTGTGCCATTTTTACAGCTTGCGATCCATCTTCTGCCGTATCAACATGGCAGTTCAATGTCTTTAAATTTAGTGTTACTGCAATTGCAGCTAGTTTATTGTCTTCAACAAGAAGGATTGAAGCTATTGCGTTTTCATTTGGAACATTCGCCTGATATTTTAAAATAGTTTTATCTGTAGCTGGCTTAACAGATGTTGGAAAAAGTATCGATTTTTTGGAGCAATCTGTATGATCAGAAACAGTAAATGGCAATTCTACGGTAAAATAAGTACCTTCCCCAAGTTTGCTATTAACTTCTATGGTACCTTGCATCGCTTCAACATAACGCTTAACTGTATATAGACCAAGTCCTGCACCTTTATATAATCCTTCATAAGATGGCGTTAATCGAGAAAAATGTTCAAAAATCACATCAAACTTATCTTCTGGAATACCAATGCCGGTGTCTTTTACCAGAATTGTTAAGTTTATGTTAGTTCCAATAGAAATATCTGTACCATTGTTATTTGCTAACATAACACATATCTTAACCTCACCTTTTTCAGTAAACTTCAACCCATTCCCAACAAGGTTTAATAAGATGCGATCTAAATAAACACGATAGCCTTTTAAATATCGGGGAACATCCTGATCAATATCATAGGATAATTGTAATTTTTTATGTTGAGCGGTTGGTTTAAATAATTCAATGTTGTGCTCAACTAATTCATTTATATCAAATGACTCTAAATGGTAACCGAAAGAACCAGATTCTATTCTGGTCACTTCTAATATTTCGTTACATAGCTGCAATAATTCATCGGTAGCCCCCATTAACAACTCGCTATCATGCAAAACAGTTTCAGAAATATTTTGCAATGCAAATCTGTATTCTTGAAAGCCCTCTTCGCTCATTGAGAATTTAGTTTGATTGGCTACATTCAGCATATCTTGAACCATCCCTAGCATTCCTGTAATAGGGGTTCGAAGATCATGGCTCATATTAGCTATAAATTCTGATTTTGATTTATTTGCTATTTCTAATTTCTTATTTGATTCTATTAAAGCAAGTTCTGCTCTTTTCTTTTCAGTTATGTCAATATAAATGCATAAGACACCACTAACTATTTTATTTTTAGAAAATAGAGGTGATTTACTAATTAATAGTTTTCTCTGATCGCCAGCAACACTAATAGAGACCTCTTTTGAAATAAGCGGCTTTCCTGTTGCAAGTACCTGCCTATCTTCATTTTGATATATTTCAGCCTCTTGCTTGCTCCACGGCATTTCATAGTCAGATTTTCCAATTACTTCATCTGCTTGTTTAAATCCTGCATAAATTGCAAAATTTTTGTTGCATGCGCGATAAATTAAGTTTTTGTCTTTATAGAACACATAGTTTGGTAGGTCATTAATTATGGATAACAATACATCACTACTAATCTTGTTCACATCCTTGTCTTTATTGTCCATTTTTATTCCTTATCTCCCGCTCCAGTTTTAATTATAGTTATTTCCTTAGTTGAAAGGAATTAGATGTGCCTAAAAATAACACAGAAGATCCGGCTAAGATTCCACCAGCTATTTTTAGTGGTAAGGGGGCTCTCCTTAGCGTACTAGAAAAAAACCTCGATGACTGATGAATGCACCTTTTTCCGGATGGGCTAGAGGTAGGCCTATTTCTAAAAAATGAAACTGAACTACCTAAATTCAAAGTCCCAGTAGAAGACCTAGGGTATCGCTGCCTATTTCTTAAGCCGGTTGATATCTGTTCTGTTATTCTGTCCATCTGTATCGTTACCCTGGTCATATCAGTAGTTGACAAGCATGACCCTTTTGTTAATTCCCCCACAGCAAATAACGTATCATTTTCCACGCCATATTTATCTATTGTTTTTAAGGAGTGGGGGCATACTGATATACCACCACCAACATGTCTAGAAATAAGACCTCGTTCACCCATCATTTTATAAAGAGGGATGCTATAAGGATTATATCCTGTTCCAGTGGCATTGAATAAATACTTTGCTTTATATTGTTTTGAATCTGCAACAACCATAAAATGGTTGTCATCAGATTTCCTAACATCAGATAATCCCCCAATAACACGTAGCTGTTTTGATATCAGTAAGTCTCTTATTTTGTAGGCATTTTCCAAGGGAAATGCAGCCAAATAAGTCATAAAAATACTATTATATTCCTTTAAAAAGGTTTCCTTGTCACTATCTGACAGCATTGCCCATATATCTGATACTATTGGATATATAGCAAATAAAACACTCTGCCATTTTTTATTATTAATCTCAGAAGATTCAATTTCACGTTGAATCCAATCGATTGGTGAAACTTTTCTAGTATAGGTTGTTATTGTGTCCGCAGATGGGTTCCGTTTTATAGCCTGTAACGTGTCAAATGGATACAAATCATAAAGAGCTTTTATATTTTGACCTTCCGCATCAGCAATCTCATTACAAAATAATTTTATTAGATCATCAAGTTTAAGCGGACATAATCCAAACTTAGTAAGTCGAGTAAAAGTTTCTAATGTTAAATATTTCAGAGGGTATGGTTCAATAGTTTTAGCTAATACTGCGGGAAGTAATCCGCTCCTAGAGAACATTGTTATCTCACCCTGGTGCCCAATAGAGTGTAGCTTTAACACAACATCTATAGCGGTAAGTCTTGAGCCTATTAAGGCAATATTACTATCACTTTTAAGGCCTTCATATACTTTTGGTAACCATGGGTCATGTATATAGTTTTCTTTTCCAATGAGATTTTGATAACTTGAGGGTGGCATATGCCCTGTACAAAGAATAATATAATCACCTTGAATAAGATTTTCTCCTCCCTCATGCATCGATACTACCCTATAACCAAACTCATCTTTTTGAATATCAATAACCTCAGAATGAATATAAGTTTTAATTTCTATGCCCATATGACCTGCTTTTTCACAGGTAGAAAAAAACAAATCTTTCAAGTAGTCCCCAAAATAATATCTCGGGGGGTACTCAGATTTAGTATTATAATCAGACCGTTCCTCTAACCAATTTCTGAAGTCTAATTCACCATGAAACCCAGATCCCATGACATCTATTGGTAAATTTAGCAAATAACAACTATCCTTACTTGAATATGGTAGCCCTGGACCTATTACATTACCTTTTTCGAAAATATGAATTGTTATATTTGAGGCAATATTATTAGCCTCAAAAGAGTGTAGCAATTGATCGATCGCCGACACCGCGGCAGGTCCACCACCAACGATAACAATATTAGTTCCAGAAACTTTTTTCATTTTCATCCCCTCTATTTTCTACATAAAAATGATGAAATAGCTAACCCACTCGCCAACAATGTACCTCCAACATACGAAGCTCTTGGAAATTTAAAGATGGAATGAAGCGGTCGAAAGGTGCCTGCTTGACTAGGAAAATATCTGCGATTCACGAGGTTTGGGGTAGTTCTCGGTGCTGAAAAAAAACGTTTTTGTAAAAAATAAGGATTGCTGCTGCATAGCGAGTTTTCTACAATAGGGGTTCTTCTAAAAAACCCCGCCGATGATGACCTAAAATCAAGAGATTTACTTTCTAAGCATCTTTGAGATAAACGTATTTTTTCTGCAATCTCAGGGATGGTTGATAACTGCATGCACGGCCCTAAAGGCACATTATATTTTTTGTTGAGCACTTCTAGCATTTCAACGTATAAGAGTGACGTGCCACCTGCTTGCTGAAATGAACTCGATAAAGGCACCGATGTAACACCCAGCAATTCAGACCAAACAGACATTATTTCTTTCTCTAAAGGATCAGAGATTGCAATCTTGTTAGCCTCCAGCTCCCTACGGATGGCAATACTGGGAACTTTACGGTTAATCTTACCATTCATCGTTAATGGCAATTCTTCAATTTCGTAAAACCGATGTGGAACTGCATAAAAGGGTATTAATTTTTCTAAATGCTGTTGAATTTCTAGCTTAGAGACCCCTTCTTTTTTCAAAACAACATAAGCAATCAACTGTAGCTGGCCTGTCTCACTATAGGTCGGCGAAACAATAGCTGATTTTATATTTTCATGTTTAGTTATTGCATATTCAACGTTTGGTAACTCAACTCGTTTTCCATTTATGTTGATTTGAAGTTCATTTCTGCCTTGAAACTCTATACATCCATCCAGCTTTATTTTAGCAACATCCCCTGTGCGATATAACATAGCGCCTAGAGGTTTATCGCAAACAAACCGTTGCTGGGTAAGATCTGGAGCATTGATATATCCATACGGTGATACACCCTTCCCGCCAATAACCAACTCTCCCATGGTACCAACAGGCACTTCTACAAAGTGCTCATCTCTAATGCTAACGGTTACATGAGGAAATGGAACGCCAATGGGTACTATGCTAGCATCATCCAATTGAGATAAAGTTTTTTCGGTTACATGGAAGTATGTACTATCAATTGTCGTTTCTGTCAGCCCATATGAATTGTATATTGTGGTGCTTTTACCACAAACACTAACTGCCTTTTTTGCTTCTTTTACAGACCATAAATCTGATCCACACAAAAGCAATCTAAATTTATCAAGTGCTAGCCCATTACACTCAACATAAGATATCAGTCTATTTAATGTTGCCGGCACAAATTCTGCAACGGTAATATTATGATTAACTATTTTCTGGAACAACATCTCCGGATATAGCAATTCGTCTGTTTGACATAAAACAAGCGTGCCGCCTGAACAAAGAGCCCTCACCCAATCACCCGTAAATACATCAAAAGAAATGTTAGCCATTTGTAAGTGATTATCTTCTCTAGAGAGTCTATATATATCTAACCATGACAGATAAGTTGCAACCAGATTTTCATGTGTAATGCTAACACCCTTTGGTTTACCACTTGTCCCAGACGTATACATAGAATAAGCAATATTTCTATCTGCTCTTAAGCCAATAGATTTACCAGTTAATATCTTTATCTCAAGCTGATCAGGTCCTTTATCATAATCTGAGCACTCATTTAAAATCAGCCTGGCTCCTGTAGAGCTTAAAATGTTATCAATCGTTGCTTGAGGATGATCAGAATTAATTGGAAGAAATACAGCACTTGCTTTTAGTATGCCCAGAATAGCAGAAATAACATGGGAAGATTTTCTTCGGATATTTAAAGCAACGTAATCACCCGGAACTATGCTGTAGTCATTAATTAAAATATCACGGAAATAATTAGCTTTCTTATTAAGATCTTGGTAGGTTAATTTTTCATTATTACAAACAACAGCAAGGTCGTCTGGATGCAACAAAACTTGCTCTTCAAAAAAATCTATTACTGTTTTTTTTTTTTGACGCATGGGTCTAATTCTTTAGTTTATTAACATATCCTTATGTTGTTAACTCCATTCGCATTCGATTAATTAGCAAACAGGAAACAAAAGCTACCCTGTGGACTTGAATTATGCAACTTATTTGGTTTTTTGTCTATTTGAATTTAGGTAGGAATAGGAACACAAAGCACATTTAATCTTAATTTAATGTTTAGTCTAACTAAACGATTAATCTCAACTGAGTCATCCTTTACTCAGCTTTGGTTCCATGAGAAAAATCCATTATTGAAAGCTTAGTCCATCAGGCTTTTATGTCACTTCATTGTGAATCAATTATGGTTAAGATTATATCAAGGGAAAATATTTGCGCAATAAGAGATAAGCCCTTGCCATTGTGAGATATATCTCACATAGCCATCAAGGTGTAGTCACATATTGACCATGGCTATCTGCTTTTCTCATCGCCCTCTATCATTACAAGCATGAGCTTGATTGAGTCGTTGCAAAATATCATCTTTCTCTAAAGACAGACTTCCTTGGAAAGGCTCTAGACCAATACGTCGATACCAATAAAGCGCGTTGTTCATATCCCCTTCTTTTCGGTGGAGATAGGCATGAATGCGGCACGCTAACTCATGTTTGATATTTTGTACAAGCTCATGGGCCTTATCCCATTCACCTTGGTGATCATAATCCATCACCAACTTAAGTGCAGATATAGCGTTTTTCATGATAACCCCTTACTTTTAATATTAAACCAATACAGCCGTTGATCGACATTGCTAATAACCTCTTAAAGACTCCATGCTCAATAAAATACCGCAACAACCCTACCGAGATCGACCGCCACGTGATCGATCATCCTCTTGCTTTTTACCCTGACTTCGGCTTAACGATTTATTTTTATCTCGCACAGTCCCCGAAAGAACTTTTGTCATACCTAGAAAGACATCTCGATTTATCTTATTAGATACTAGTTTTGTAGCATCCCTTGCCGTAAATGAATGTCCACTGCCCGGCATTAATTCATTTTTTTGCCACGCTTTAATTAATGTAGATTTATTCCTTATAAATTCTGCTGCTTTGGCTTCAAACGATTGGCTCAAATCCTGCTTTGATACATGATTTGCCAATAATGAAAGTTCTTCTCTCGATTGAGTATCGAGTTTAATTGTCGCCACATCTTTTAATAAAAAGGAGGCATCAAGTAAGCCAATAGGCTGACGATGTAAGATGCGATCTTTAATGACATTAAAATCACTATCTGACTGGATGCGATTAACGTGTTGAGGATGAAAATTAATGTCACGAACCTTTTCTTTTAAGGTGTCATAAACCGAATTTGCTGCATTGGCTACCTGTATGGCATTTTGATAACTGTCGTACGTTAATAACTTTTCATTAGATTCAAAATACGCGTTTAATGCTTGTCGCTCCGATTTTGTAAAGGTGATATAGTACGGTTGATTTTGCCCTACATCAGGTCTTTTTATAGCGGGGACGTCCACCGGCGCTGTTTTTTTGCCTTTTATCGTTCTCGACAGTTTTTCAATCAGTGATTGTTTTTCTTGTGGTGGTGGCTTGATAGCTCTGCGCTGAATATAGCTCGTGCCTCGCACTTTATCTTGTGCGCTCAATGCCTCATTAATACTAACATGCGTATAATCACCTTCGAGCTTTCCTTTCACCATAACAACATGGTGTTTACGATCACGTAAAGGTTGGCTGAGTTCAAACAATGTTTTTTCAGTATGTTGATCAAAATGATCAGTGACTAAAGCAATAGCGCCCGGCTTATTAGGCAATGTATCGATTGCCCAAGCAATATCATTCAAATCATGATAATGATGCAGGCTCAGAAAGATAGTAGCGTTAGGATCACCAACAGCAATCGATTTTGCATCCACCAAATTGTTCGTGATAAATACTGTAGAGGTATCATCGCCACGCTGTATTACAGCAACACTATTTTCAGTGTCTCCGCGCAACATCGTTTGAGTCACTTGCTTGCCATCTTTAGACAACAGCATGATAAGCTCAGCTTTCTGCTCACCTTTTTGATTGATCGCTGGGACGATCAATGCGTGCTGATAACTTTGACCATCACTTAATGGAACCTGTCGATGGTAACGCAGATCCGATAAATCCACACCCATTAACCCTTTGACTTCTCGAAGATAATGTTCAGCCGGTGTATAGGCAATCGCTTCGGCACCATCATAGTAAAGATCAGAAGCGCTCATACTTTTATCGATGAGACCTAACTGTGTTTTAACTGCATCATCCCCAAGGTGCATGAGCACATCATTCCAATCGACCTTTTCTAGTCCTTCAATGCTTGACGGATAAACTAAACGACAATCAAGCGTGGTGGTATTAAGAGTTGACTGTAACTGAGCAAAAGCTAACTCGGTTGCCTCTCTCGTTTTAACCTGTTTACCGTCATTATCAGCAGCCAAGATAAGCTCACGCGGTGTGTAGGCTGAAATGACAGGTGCTAAATTAGGAAGGTTATGAACACCCATGGAGACCAATACGGTAGCATCGGGGTCAACCAGTGCAATGCTGGCGCCAGTTTCTGGTCCTTCCGCAATATAGAGACAACCACCTGACCTACCCTTTTGAATAAGCCCAGCAGATCCTTGTATCACCCCTTTTGATAACTTGGGGTTATTATCCATAAAGGCAGCTTTATTCGCTGTTTTTTGATCTAAATATATGCGCTGCACACCCGTTAATTCACCCGATAGATCTCTGACAGCAATCACTGCCGCAGGTACTTTATTTATTTTTTCGATAAGCTTCCCTGACTCATCTATATTCATCCATTGAGTGTTGGCAGGCCAATAGCGAATTTCCATGCCTGATAAATCATTGATACCACGGTGCTCATTAAAATAGCGTTCTGCCAGTGTGCCAGAAAGCGTTTTTGTCCCGTCCCAAATGCTTCTTGCAGCAATGATGTTATTGTCTCGCCATTGGGTATCGAGGTCTGTTTTTCGTGAAGATGAACGCTTGGTTTTTTCTTGAATAAGAATCTCTGATGTAATCGCTTGTGCTTCGCTTAAACCAGCAAGTTTTGCACCATACTCAAGCGAATCTTTAAAGGATAATCCCATAGATTCTTGGATCGCTTTAATGGGGCCACCACCTTTATTTTCAGTAAAGGAATACCACTTGCCCGCGTCTTTTCCTTTTAAACTAACGATTAAACCACCTTCATAGCGCCATTCTTTGGTGCTGCGTTTTTTGGGTTCGCCAAATAACGCAGTATACGTATCCATCGGGTTTTCCATTAATGTTTGGCTGATTAATTCAAAATCCCACCGTTGACTTACAAACACTTCAGATTTTTTGTCCATCATGGTTTGTTGATTGATAAAAGCGTTTGCCTCTAATTTCAATGTTTTAAATTTAATCGATTTATCAAAGATGAAATGATAACTCGCACGATCCTTTAATAATTCATTGGCCCAATAACCTTTATCATGCCGATTTGCATTTAAATAACTTTGTACATTTTGATAAGCAATGTGCTGCTTGGCATCTCGATTCAATCTTTCATAATCAAGGTTGATGCCTTTAATTTGCGAATCAACTATCCCCTGCTCTGCGGTTGCTTGAATAAACGCATAGGCGAGTCGATTACGCTGCTGACTTAAGTGTTTTGCTGCAAGCACTAAGCGAGAACACGCTTTACCTAGCCGCTCAGATCCCTTAGCGCTACCCCATGCACGCCCTGCTTCAATGCGCTTTTGATGATAGCGCTCAGCAATGCGTATAATATCGCGCACAGACTGTGTTGGTGCTTGGTCCACTAATTGCAAATAATGGTAGTGACGTGCTTTTTCCTTAATCTCTTGATAACGACCTGCTGAATTCACCAAATGACCAAAACTTTTTAAGTTCTCACTCATATAATGAGCCATATGTAGTTGCCGGATACGATTGCTTTCATTTAAATAACGCGCAAAATAATCATAATGACGTGCGCGTGAGGATAATTTTGCCAAATCCACTTTTTCAAACCCAATCGCACCCGAGTGTTTTTCCATATCATTAATCAAAAGACTGGCAAGTTTATCGCGCTG
Source organism: Alphaproteobacteria bacterium (assembly GCA_030425825.1). Lineage (GTDB taxonomy): Bacteria > Pseudomonadota > Alphaproteobacteria > JAUHZY01 > JAUHZY01 > JAUHZY01. The sequence goes on along the minus strand of JAUHZY010000004.1, from coordinate 34,902 downwards.
AACAGATAACGATTCTGCACGTTTAATATGATTTTTTGCATGGGGTGAGCCCGCATCACGCCGCTTGATGGCTGCTTGCCACGCATCACGTGCAATAAAAGCCGCATCAAAATAACGACGCACAAGACGATAGCTTGCTTTAAATGCCGGACTCATTTTGGCAATTTTTTGTTTTTGCTCAAATCGCCAATTCTCTAAATTAATGGTTTTCCAGCCCTCTTTTAAATAATCATTAACATAGATCCCATGATATTTTGGTAACGCCTTTATTCGATGCGCCAGCGCTTGTTTGACTAAATTGTCAGAATAGCGGGTTGAATCAGGTAATTCACTAAAGCATTTCACTCGCCCTCGCGCTAGATGATAAGCCTGATGGTTTAATAATCGTTTTTTTGCAACATCAAAATGCGAGACAATCGGTTCAAATGTTGAAAATTGCTCGATGATTTGATGTGCAATTTCATTGCGCTTATTAGAAATAAGCTTTAATTTTTCTTCGATCTTTATTGCGCCTTCTGATTTTTGAGATAAGAGACTGCCTACTTCATAATCCAAATCAAGGTAATGTTTAACGGCTTTAATCTCTGCGCGATATTGGACACTAAAATTTTCAAATGCTGTATCGTAACGATGCTGATGCATTTGATGACGAATTCCAGCAATAAACTGGTTCTTTTCTTGCGTTTCACCAAACGCTGACACAATATGTCCATAATAGTCAGGCATGTTTGTGATGATTTCATCAGATTTAATGGGATTATAGAATTGCTGCAATCGATAACTGTCCGCAATCGATTTTATTTCTTCAAACCTTTCGCCAAAGGCCACCGATTTTTCAACAGCAGCTTGGCTAATGCGGTTGCGATCCATGGCTAATTTAAATTGTTCAAAGTCCTGGGCTATCTCGCGCGCCAGCTCACTATTGTCTAGTTGCTGTTTATAAATTTCGCGCATCAGTGCTATTTTTTCTCTGAAATCAACTGGCTGATAGCCATCTTTAGATAAAACGTTAAAAATAGCCTCGGTTTCTTTCTCATCTAATCTAGCACCGCTGGAAGTGGCACTCAATTTTTCATGGATACTCGCTAATAGTGACTCGTCCATGCCTTGAGTGTCAATATCACGCCGCACCAATAAGCCTTGTTCATCCCTTGCTGCAAACATCAACGTGCCATCCGCTTGATACAGCGTCACCACTTTCGGTTGGATAGCAGCATCTTCAGGGATAACGTCCGGCACAAGTGTCATGTCATAGCCAGGTAATGCTTTAATCGCCTCCACCTGATACAGGATCTCAAATCGCTTATCACAAAAATCAGCAACGATGACAGCATCACGTCGTTGTTGCTTTAAGGTCGCATCAAGATCAACCGTGCCTTGAGCTTGCTTTTCTATATAAGACTGGTAGTTCGTCAACCACAACCAACCATCGTGTACTTTATCCATCTTATGGCGAACAAAGTTAACCGCCCGCTTGGCAATCCCATCAGCTTCAAACCCGCGCCGAATGGCAAAACTCGCGGGATAATCAAAAATGTGATCTTTCAAACCATGACGGCTGACGACTTGCTTTAAATCGTCATAATCTTTAAAGAGTTCGTTATCCGCAATAATGGTTAAATTTTGCCGGTGTCGGCTGGAGCCGACCAAAAACAAATGCCTATCATAGGCTCTGCTATCAATGTATTGGAAGGCATGATCTGTCGTCACACCCTGAAGCTTATGCACCGTCGCCGCATAACCATATTTGAAGTCACGGTACTGCATCGAGTCAAAAGTGACCTCTCGTTCATTATCAAGCCTAACGCTGATAGGCTGGTCATCAATATGAGTGACGGTACCAAAATCACCATTTTTAACGTGAAGTCGATAGTCATTGCGACCAAACTGCACGCGATCCCCGACGGCAAGCTCAAGCGCGCCATCACGGGTATCAATCAAGCTACCCTGCTCAATGCGCCCTGCGTTCACTAACTTTGCACGAGCCAATCGATTAAGCTCGGCTACCGTTTCATTTTTAAACGCAATTAAAATATGCTCACCAATGGCTTCAGGCGCTTGTCGTTTAACTTCACTGTACCAATGCTCAACGACGAGGGCCTTGGCATCGCAGGCGGTTGCCCCCATGTGGACACGACCATGAGAGTGATAGACATCTAACCCCTCAGCGGTTTGTTGTTTTTCCATCATCAAAGTGGCCCCTGCCTGCCAATCCAATTTTTGACGGATCACCGTATCCATGACCACGCAGCCCGCCTGTTCAATCATGGCTCGCATCGGTGCACCACGACCAACGGGTTGGGTTTGCTCAGTATCCCCAACACCAGCAAACTTGCCACCAGCAGCCGCAACAACTTTCACCACCTGCTGCATGTCATCAAGGGATGTCATCCCCATTTCATCCATCACCAAAATATCAGACGGCCCAAATTGCGTGTAACCTTGCCTCATGCTCTTCATAAAACCGGCAATTGTTTGTGAGCATATCCCCGCATCATTTTCAAGACCCGCTGCTGCTCTTCCCGAAAAGGCAACGCCTCGCACGCGATAGCCTGACGCCTCCCAAACCGCTTTAGCGGCTTTCAGCATATACGTCTTACCAGAACCCGCAACCCCAACCACGAGTGCAAGATTGCCACTTTGGGTAAGGTGCTTCAAAGCAATCCGCTGCCCTTCATTCAAACCAAATTCTTTGGACACCCGTCGAACATCTTCATCTGAAACCAAGAAATTGTTTTTGTTGGATAAACGCTCAGTCGTTTGACTCAAGTCTGTTTCCAATTGAAAAGCTTGGCGCGTCACATAATGGATGCGACCATCATCGCCTAAGCCTAAATTGAACAATTCTGCGCTTTCCCCTATACGCGCTACAAGCCGATTTACCTCATCCAGTGATTCACTCTTTTCCATGATCATGGACTTCAGTTCACGCTCACTAAAAACCGTTTTTTCTTGGCGAAGTGTATCAATAACCTCATTTACCAAACGCTCTTTTGAGGCATCTTCTTGCGCTTCCACTTGGGATAAAACTTGCGCACCAACCACGTATTTTTTAACTTCTTCAACAAGAGTATCTTGATTAGGAAAAGCACATTCTTGCGATATTTTCGCGGTTAAGACATCAGGCGCTGCTTTAATCTTTTCAAGATTTTGTGCGCGGATCATTTGATTTTCTGCCACACGAATTTCTTGCAATTTAGTGTCATGCATGTAGGTGGCTTTACCAACCTTAATGGTCGGAGTTAACGCAAGGCCGCGGTCTTTATAACTACGATGATCAATGCGTGCATCAATGCCTAATTCTTTCATTTTGAGATTAGCGTAGTCTGCCCAATCGGATCGAATTTGCGTGACCAATTGGCTTAACTCACCTTTTCCAAAGCGGCGCTTCTTACTAAAACCCTCTTCCGTTAATTGGCGAAGTGGCATCACGACGTGAGCATGGGGATTAATCAAATCCCAGTGGATAGCGACATCACAAAAAACACCCTCTACAGCAAGTTTACCTTTTACAAAGTCGCGAACAAGTTCTACTGCTGAATCTTTATCCAGTTCAACAGGAATCGCAAAGTCATCATGAAAATACAGTTGCGAGTCCAGTCGTTTTTCCATGAATTCAATTTGATTCCAGGCATGATCAGAGAAATTAACCCCTGTTTTGTCAAAGACATAATCGCCGTCTTCACCTTTTACCTGGGAGTTTCTCAGTTTTAAAGCCCACTCAGGCGCGTCATTTGGCAAGAGACATTCAGCATAAATAACATCATGCTTATAAGTAAAATCTTTGATTTCTTGTGTTTTATGGCAGGTTCGATTTTCACCACGGATATAGGCAACAGCAAACACAGAATTTTTTCCACTGTGACGCTTCCCTATCTCACGATGGTAGTGATAGATTGCCATAATATCCCCAATAGTAATTGGAACTAATTTAGCAGATCGCACAAGCATTCGCAAGAATGCATAAGTGCGCATAGTGATTATCCGGCTATCGCCGGCACTATGCTGATTGGTGTTCGCTGCGCTCACTATGGTTGACTTTTAGCCTTTATTGCATCATCATATCTGGGCGGTACAGGCGGGGACGCCGATGACCGCGACGGGATTTATTGGATGGTAGTAACTCACCACCCTTCCCTTTTAAGGGAGAATTGAATTTTAAATAAGGGGGCCTCATTGCCGGCCCCCTTAACCCCCGCTAGGATATTTTCAGACGGGATTTATTCTACGGCTAAACGAACATAAGGTTGAGGAACAGCGCATTATGGCAAAACAGAAAAAGAGCCCGATTGAGCAAAAAGCAAAGCTGGTCGATCAGCTTAAAGAGATTGAAAAAAAGATTGCTGATTTTGATAACCAACGAGCAACCAAGATTGGAAATTTAGCAAAACGTTATCGATTGGTTGACCTCTCTGATGACATTTTAGAAAAAGAACTAAAAGCTATTCGTGACAAGTACAAAGATAAAAATGATTCGTCGCTGACCAATATGGATGAAGGTAAAAAAAAATCCTAGCAAAGTATTTTCGGCTTAAGCAGCGATTGTCAACGACTAAAAAGCGAATGCGCCATAAAGACAGCCATCGAAAATTTTTACTCGGGCTATCTTTTGAGAAAGCCGGTATTGCCTTAGAAGATAAAGAATACCTTGGTAGTGAATCAGCCTTGCAGATTTGTGAGTGCATCATTGCCAAGCTGGAGCAAGAAAGCAATCTTGAACACAAGTTCTATCGTCAAGGAGAGCAACTGTTTAACAGCAAAATGTTTATGGAAAATGAGGAGCCCACCAAGGTCATTCAAGCACTTTTTGGCGAGGGTTGGAAACGCACACGATACCACAACTTAGTGAGATTAGGCGGTGATATCCTTCGCTCTGGTCTGGCGGAATATCCCAAAGCAACCATCTTAGGCGCTCTGTGCTGGCACGCAAGCCAAAGCGATTCTTAAATCCCCTCTTTCCTTGACTCCTCCACAATTAAAACAGCCACAATGACACCAACCGGTGTCTGACATTTTTTTTAGGAACACCGCCATAATATCGAGAATCCCATGAATAACGTGGATTACCAAAACCATACACCCAGTACCCTCGAGCGTGGTAAGTGCCATTTTGGATAAATCGGTAGACCAGTAAACGATCTTTATCCATCACATGAGTAGGCGCAAAATAATCCATACCCATCGTCACACCATTAACGTGGATTTGATGATGAGCCAGTGTCACGGTATCCCCTGGAACAGCGACTACTTGCTTGATTAATTCTTCACTACCATTCGCACACGCGCCATGGCGAAGATAGCCGCGTTTAAGGCCCATTTCAGCGACCTTGTCTGGCAAGCAAAAGGAAATGATATCGCCTCGCTGCATAGTCTCAGAATTGGCGACAATGCGATAAAAACCAACGGGGATTGAGCCAGTGTAAGTAAAGATGATACCCATCGCCCAAAAAAGAATCATCACCAGCGGGATCACGGATAAGCTAACCACCAAAATGATCATCGTTCTTTTGTTGGGACGTTTAAACCAATGTTTCATGCGTGTGACCCTTTCCATGGATCACCGCTCAGTTTGGACAAAAAGTTGCGAAACAACATGTCATAAGCATCATCAGAGTGGTATTGCTTGGCTTGCACTGCGGCAAGCAAGGGTCTAATGTCACTGTTAAAAATTGAACTCTTTTGTTTTAAGGTTAGATTTTTCTCAAACTCAGCGCGCGAAACAGAGACACCCTCTTTTTGCAGGTAGCACTGAAAAATAGTAATGATCTTGGCAATATTTAAGTCAGGCAGATGCCGTAGCGCATACCAAAAATCATAGAGATCCCTACCCTTTTTGCGCTGATACAACGCCCGCAACTTAGTGGCTAGCAATTCCTCAATCGCATAGGTCAATACATTGGCTTCTCCTTGAAACCAAGGACTATTGACTTGAAAATGGTGAGTCACATAGGGTTCGATACAAAAGTGTTCGCGTGTATTAATCTCAATTTTAACTTTTCGGGTTAATACTGGCTCGATCTCAGTGGTAAAGCGATAATAGAACGTGAACCGCCCTTGGTTTTGCTTCCAACTAGGTTTGCCCAACCAATGATCTAAGCAATCGCGTATTGCGGTGACTATTTCACCTATAGGTTCCGCCTTTGCCTGCACAAAGTCCAAATCTTCGCTGAAGCGCCCGGACTGTTCAAAGTACAATTTATGTAAAGCCGTCCCCCCTCTGAAAACTAATCCTTCTTGGATTAAAGGATGAGAGTAAAGCTCACATAGCGCTCTTGATAACACCAGGTCATGTTCAATTTGATCGGGGCTACTCCAAGGTGCCTGTGCACGCCAATCAACAATGTTTGCTTGAGGGATCATAATTCGTCTGGCTCCACGGATTCATTAACCAAAATATGCCATCGCTGGTTTTTTTCTAAAATCGTCTCATCACCATCCGCCACTAATAACCGTTGGTTCAGTTTTTTAGGCTTTAACACCTGCTCTAACGGCTGTAAATCAATCGGTAGGCCAAGGACATCTAACAAATACCCCAACCGCTGAGCATCAATCAGAGGAACATCACCTTGCTCAACCAGCGATGCCAATTGTTGTGGCTTTAATTCTGAAACCAACTCACATAAAACAGTTGCTACATGATGAATGTGCCCTGCTACACGCATATAACGGACAAGATCAAATGCGGTCATTTCGGGGGTTGAAACATTCATGTAACCTGTCGCCGTTTTGATGGGCTGATAGAAATGTGCTTGGATTGTTTTTTTATAAATAAACTCGACTCGCAACTGCCCCACTTCAATAGGCCGCATCTGCTTGGTCGTTATCACCTGGAAAACCATGGGCTGCTGGTGTGCTGCACCAAGTAATGCTGCTGCGGTGAGCAAGCCACAATAGTAAGGCTGATCTACATGCTGCATAAATTGATGAATAAACCATGAGGCAGGTAATGAACCCGTTGCTTTATACTCGATGGGGATAATGGTATAAAAGTCACCTCGGATGCGGTTGATCCTAGACTTTTTCATCAACCGATGGGCTGCCTTTTTGAAGGCATTATCGGTCATTTGAAGACGTGTCATGGCTTCTTTACGATCAAAGCTATATTTCCCACGGGATTGTAGGCTCTCTAAATAGTCAGAGAGGGTATTAAATTCTTTTCTCATACGCAAATAGTGCTATAAAAAGGCTCTTTATGCAATAAATAAAAATATTTACCTTTGAGATTATGCGTTTGTGTGTCAACCCGAAGGGTTGTCCACAAAAAGCGTAAGCTAACTATAGGTATTATAAACTACAGGTATATACAGGGAGGCTTCGAAAATGAAATAAAATCAATTGGTTAACCTATACTTGGTCGACCAAAGATACGCATGTAGTCGACCAAAGGTACGCAAATTCCCTATAATAAAGTCGACCAAAAGTACGCGGATAAGTGCTAAAATTCACAGCGTTATCCACATATCAGGTAGCTGTGTTCATTGATTGTGAAATTACTCTAAATATATTTACGTAAAGTTAATAATTTAAATACTATTATTACTTTAATAAAGGTATTTTGTTACCCTCCTGATGGTCGACCAAAAGTACGCGTTGAACTTACAATAATAGCTTCATCACCTATAAAAGTTTAATTATTTTAAATAAAGTATGCGCTATTGCGTTAGTAAACCTAATAATCAATAAAGTAGACGCTTAACTTTAAACAATGTTATGAATAGTATTTAACATTAATAAGTTATTGTTGGTTACTTGTTTGTTTTAATATACTCTTTTAGGAGCGTGAAATTTTATGTCTGTCCATAAGAGAGCTTATTTTTTACGACAAATTGGATAATGCTTATAAAGTAAGCATACTTTAAATACTTTATTTAACTTTTTAGGAACGCTATGAATAAAAAAGATTTTATCAGAAATCTGGTGAAGGCTGGTGACTTTAAGCAAGAGGTGGCAGACGGAGTTTATAAGGTGTTTGTAGAAACATTAAAAATCTCACTTCTACAAAGTGGTGATAAGGTATTGTTACCAGAGCTTGGTAAGTTTGAGGTTAAACTAAGAAAGGCTAGATCTGGAGTAAATCCAAACACAGGAGAGAAAATAGAAATACCGGAAAAGAAAACAGTAACGTTTAAAGCATCAAAGCAGCTTTTAGATGATCTTAACAATAATTAAAGTACTTAAAGTATTTAATGTATTAACGTAAGCGATCAAACATACGCATCTAGATCAACCGCAAGAAACATAGTTTACTAGTGACTTCCATCAACAATTATGAGGTCACAGAAAATGAATAATAGCACTATAACACAACCGCCACCAACGCTACTCAAAATGAGCAAAGACATCGATAACTGGTCAGAGGTATTCGCTGATTGGAAAGCCAGTAGTCTCAGCCAGACTACTTATTGCGAGCGAAACAATATTCATTTTAATAGTTTTACACATCAATGGAGTCGTCATCGAAAAGACCATGTCAAATTCACGAAAGTCGTTACACGCAACGCCACCGAAACTTCCCTAAAATCTTCTACAATCACAATTAAATTGCCTTCAGGCGCTATGATTGAGCTGTTCAACGAAGCGGCATTAAAACTGGTGTTAAGCGTTCTCGGAGATATTCAATGATTAATTTTCCGACTGGAACACAAATTTATCTGGCGCAGTCACCCGTTGACATGCGCAAGGCAATTTCAGGATTATCTGCCTACATCGCAGACATTCTAAAAGCTGACCCAGCTACCGGTCATGTTTTTATATTCTATAACAAAAGTCGGCGCATTCTAAAAGCACTCTATTGGGATAAAAATGGCTTCATGCTATGGCAAAAACGTTTGAGTAGAGGCCGATTCAAAATACCTCCGCAATTTCAAGCAGATAGGTTTGTCCTTGATGAAAAAGAACTTGGCTGGCTATTTGCTGGATTAGATTTTCAGTTGTTAAAAAGTCGTCCTGAGCTACAGTTTACCGATATTTATTAATGATTTAATCCAACATTAACTCGTTTAGCAACGGTTGTTATGCTAATATCCATGTCATGATGACTGATGAAGACATTGCTGATAAATCCAATGAAGAACTAAGGGCGCTTTTACTTCAACAAGCCCGAGAGCTGCAAAATCAAAAAGCTGAAATTAAATGTCTACATGAGCGTATTAATCAATTACTGCAAAGTCAATATGGCCGTCAATCAGAAAAATATGACTACTCGCAACAGTATTCTCTTTTTGATGAAGCCACAGTAGAGCCAAACGAAGAAGAAAAAATTATTGAAGCTGAATCTGATATTACCGTTGCTGCACACACACGAAAAACTCGCGGTAGAAAACCACTACCGAAAGACTTGCCAAGAGTGCGTGTTGAACATGATTTACCTGAAGCAGAAAGAACCTGTCAATGCGGGTGTCAATTAACGAAAATTGGTGAAGACTGTAGCGAACAGCTGGATATTATCCCAGCTAAAGTTCAAGTCATTGTGCATGCACGACTTAAATATGCCTGCAAAAGCTGTGAAGAGACAATCAAACGTTCACCCATGCCACCGCAACCTATTGCAAAAAGCATCGCGAGCCCCGGACTTTTAGCGCACGTGCTGGTGTCAAAGTTTAAGGATCACCTGCCACTGTACCGACAGGAACAAATCTTCCAACGTATGGGTGTTGATATACCGAGAAATACCTTGTCTTATTGGGTCATTCGCTGCGGTGATTTATTATCACCACTAATAATCGAAATGCAAAAAATTATTTGTGATTATGATATCGCTTTTGCCGATGAAACCACGATTCAGGTGTTGAAAGAAAAAGACCGACTGCCAAGTAGCAAGTCTTACATGTGGGTGTTTTCTGGTGGGCCGCCAGAAAAAAGAAGTTTTGTTTATGAATACCATCCGTCACGAGCACATGATATTCCACGAGACTTTTTTAAAGACTTTAGCGGCTATTTGCATACAGATGGTTATCAAGCGTATCAGACATTATTTAAAACGCAGCCTATTCAAGGCGTGGCATGCTGGATGCATGCGAGACGGAAATTTATGGATATTGTTAAGACCATTAAGGGAAATAAAACAGGTCTCTGCCATTGGGCTGTGTCGCTGATAGCAAAACTTTATCGCGTCGAAACTGAAACAAAAAATATGATGCCAGATGAACGCAAAGCTTACCGAGATGAACACGCTAGCCCTTTGCTGAAAAAAATGAAAGCCTGGTTGGATAAGAAAATCCATACCACCGCACCAGATTCCCCAATCGGCAAAGCCATTGCTTATTGCCTGAAATATTGGGATGGATTGACGTGTTACCTTAACGATGGTCGATTAGAAATCGATAATGGCGCATCAGAAAGGGCGATTAAACCCTTCGCCATCGGCCGCAAAAACTGGATGTTTTCAGATACACCAAATGGTGCAGCTGCTGGAGCAGTTATTTACAGCCTCATTGAAACTTGCAAGGCTCATGACATTGAGCCTTATCAATATTTCCGCTACATACTCAAAAAAATACCCTCTTGTTCTACTGAAGAGGAGTCCCGCCAATTATTGCCGTTTAATATTGATCGGAATGAGCTGACGGCTATCGTAACTTCTTGATAATTTCCTTTGCTGCTTTTAATTGAGCGTTTACGTATTAACTTTAATATTGGTTGTTACATTACATACTTTATTCTTCAAGTAAAAATATGCGGTATAATCGTTAGATATTTCTCTTTGGTCGACTAAAAGTACGCTAAATTGGGGTAATAGTTATACTATTTTTCTATCGAAAGGGTCTTGATGAAATCTGAGAAAGAAGGGATTGACTCTAATATGTGGTGCCAACGGCTACTGACAAAATCATATAGATGTTGTCTTGAACTCTTTGTTTGAAAGCCTTGCTTTACCTCTCTGTAGATTGATTTTAGTTGGCGTCTTATAAGGTATTCATTAAATTCATTCAGTAACTGTTTTTTATCGCCTGGACTAATTTGTTTGTTAACGATCTCTAGCAAGCAATCTAGCTTGTGATTTCCGTATTTTTTTAATAGCTTAGGATCAGGGCTATTACTGCTTGGCTTAGCCTCTTTTGTCTTTGACGGTTGACTTGAAGCCTTTGCAGGGACTTTTTTGACGTGGGTATTAGAAGGGTATAGAACCAGTCCTTTTTGTTCTTTCTGGACATTAGCGTCTGGGTAAAGAGCTAAAATTTTTAACATTTGTTCGGTAAATTTCTTTTTAAAGGCATATCTACCCGATTTATCCTGAGCATAATTTGAACCAAACTGGTTATGTAAAGACTCCCAAGGGATGGGGGTCATTTTTCTTAGATAACTCATTCTGTAAGTTAACCAGCAATAAATATCTAGGGCTAAGCTAGAGTTCTTTATTTTTTTTATGACGTTAAGGTCAATTGGCACTGGTTTGTTTAATATTTCTTCAAAAAAGTCTTTATCAAGCAATAAAATTGATTCATGTGACTTAGGATCATCTGATTTTTGAGGTGCCCAAGTTAAACTTGCTCTTTTTACAGTCTTAACATTCTCTATTTGCCAGGTGTCTCCATCGTCATAAGTGCATGATATTGAACAAGAAAACAACCTCTTCGTTTGATCTTTAAATCGTTCAATGTATGCGCCTGTTCTAGGAATTCCAAGTTCAGACATGAATGAATTTAAACTATGTCCAAGCACAAGCTCCCTACTTTTCTTTTTAACAACCTCTGAGGTGATCCATATCATGATAAGTCTTGGTATGGAACCATAAGGAAGCCCAATATCTGGATTAGATGTAATGACTAGAGAATAATTTCCATTTTTCCTTTTAAAGTAAAATTCCTCCGGGTTTTTATGCGGCATACAAGCTTGAACTAAAGCTCTTGCCATATAGCTAACCGCACCATTGTTTTCTGCTTCTTCTTGTTCTAAGGCAATCGATTCAGCAATAAGCTGAGATATTTTATGATCAATAATAGGGGACTCTAGTTCTATAAGAGCATTACGTTTTGATTCTCCCTGCAATTTTTTCGGCATTATAAAATTCCGTTAGGTTTTTGCTTCATCTGATAAAAAGGATAACCTTAAACTGTAGCACAAAGCAAGAATAAAATAAGTAAAGTAATAACTTTATGTAAAGTATTTACTTTACAAACCGTAAGAGCTTATAATACATTTCATATTGTTAATAATTTAAAGGAGATTAATAATGGCCGCAAAGATCATAGCTGTAGTCAATCAAAAAGGTGGGTCGGGGAAGACCACTGTTACTATGCAGAGTGCAGGGACTTTGGCCTTAAGGAAAAAGAAGGTATTAATCATCGATGGTGATGATCAAAATTCTGCTGTTGAGTGGGCATCTATGGCTCCAGAGGGTATGCCATTTCCTGCACGTGTATTTAATTTGGCTGCGGCAGGTAGAAAAATTCACCAAGAAATTAAAAAATATTATGATGATTATGAGTATATTTTTGTTGATTGTCCGCCAGCGGCAGATTCTCCAATTTCAAAAAGCGTTTTACTTGTAGCAGATCTTGCGCTGGTTCCGTTCATACCGGATGGTTTAAATATGTCAGCAGCCGTTAGAATTCGGGACACAATTGAGGATGCACAAGTCATGAACCCAAATTTGCGCAGTCTATTATTGCTAAATAGGGTGGAGGCAAAAACAAATCTTACGAATGAAGTTTTAGACTTGTTGCCAGATTTTAATATGCCTCAAGCAAAAACAAAATTGCACAAAAGAACATATTATCCTGAGACCTTTTTGACGGGTTCTACGGTTCATTCTCTTAGAAGTAAAGCTAAAGATGCCATTGATGAAGTCGAGTCTTTTACTGATGAATTGTTAGCTTTTTTAGACAAGCCTTTAGTGTATTCTCAAATTAAAGAAAAGGAAGAGGCACATGGGTAAATATGATTTGAGTAATTTTAAGAAGAAAATTGCACCTAGAGACAAAGACGCAGTGGAGAAGGGCGCTGCTTCACGATTTAGTAAAGCTAATGAAACACTTGGAGTTGAAGAGCATGAAGAAAAAGCTATAGAAACAAAATCATTTGCTAGAGTTGTTAGGAAAACATTTTCCATCCCCGAGTCTGAGCTTGGGCTAATTAATAAAATTAAAGATAAGGCTCTTAATAAGAAGATTGTACTTGCTGAAAGTGAGGTGGTTAGGCTCGGATTTTTAATGCTCTCTGAATTACCAGATGATGATTTAGAGACCCTTTCAGATAGGTTAGAAAAAATGCCTATGGGCAGGCCGCCTAAAAAGAGTAAGTAAAGTTAATAACATTAAGTAAGGTATTTATTTTATTTGCTATTTTCCTGGCATATTTTAGGCATAACTTCTTCAAGAATACTCGGTATTCTTGAAGGCTTGCCCCTATTAAAGTCAAAACAGACAAGCGGTATTTTTCCACGACATAATATTTTTCCTGTTGTTTGATTCTCAACCTCGTGTTCTAATGTAAACCCTATTCTGGTTTTATTAGAAACAGATAAATTAATTTTTAACTCATCTCCATGTTTTGCTTCAGACTGATAATACAGGTGTACCTCTTTAACCATCCAGCCAATATTATTTTCAATATTAATTTCAGAGGCTGATGGGCTTAGTGTCTTTAACCAGCGTAATCTAGCTTCGTGTAGAATACTTAATAGGGAGTCATAACCTAAATGATTGCCGTAGTTTAAATGATTTACTTGAACGCTTATTTCTGTTACGAAGATAATAGGGTTGTTTTCCATATCACTGATGCTCATTTTTATGTTTGTTGATTAGAGTTATAGAGTCTTTCCGAAATGTACTGATTTCGGACTTTATAATGTCAATATTATTGCTTACATATCGTAAAAAATTTTTTTGATTTACCTCAGGGGCAAAGTAGTAATATTCACGAAGGTTGCCCAGTTTTTTGCAAAAGCTGATACCTTCCGATCCAATAAAAAGCTCTTCTCTTCTTAGTAAGATGTCTTTTTGTAAAGAAGTGGAGGGGAGTACAGTAGACCATGGCAGTATCAGAGAGTTTGATTCTGATTTTTCATAGAAGTTTTGTACTTGATTCCATAAATGACAAGACCCTATGTATTTATTTAGGTATTCTTTTCCCCACTCCATGTTGGTCGTAAAGCTGGCACGCGTTGATGAATCGAGATCTTCGAGTATATATCCCATGTAATAGCATCCTAGGTGGCTAATCATTTTTCTGTATGAGTTAAAAAACCTAAGTTGAGCAGCCTCATCGTGGGACAAGTTGTTAAATTGTTTTTTATTAGGCATATTTAAGTACCTCATGTCAGACTTTTATATCTCGTATTTTCTTTCTCCAGCGATGCCAAACAATCTCGGCTGCTGATTTAAGTTTGACACCGACAATGACCGCATCTACAGTAGAGGGGTCTTGGTTTATAGCTGTCAGCGTATAACCATCTTGTATATAGTCCCCAACCCTTCTTATTAACGTTTTTTCTGTTATTTCTACAATACAGTTTGTCCCAATTAAAGATTTTATGTCATCACCATAAACCTTATTACCACCAACGTAATCACCATATGAAAACTTAGGTAACATAGATCCATCCGCCACTATAGCAACGATAGGGTCTGGGTTATTTTTTTTAAAAGACTCAATATCCTTCAATATCGACTCTTCTTCACCCCAATCGACGACTTCATCGGGATCAGGCTCAAATGAGTCATGTATAATTTTTGGCCCAGGCCCTGAGCCTGCTAACAGCCACTCTTCTGTGCAAAATATACCCATGCCATTTAAGGCACGAACAAGCCGCTTCGCTCCTTTCTTAGTTAATCCACATCTACCGGGGGTTGGGTCTTCCCAGGCTCTTAGTGTGGCCATGCTAATTTCAGAGGCTTTGGCAAAGGATTGTCTGCTATGGCCGCTCAGCATTCGTGCACTTTTCACCCTGTTACCAACGGTATTCGGATTATCTCTTGATGACATTTCCGCCAATATTATACGCCTTAATAAGGTTAGTTTGAAACGTTAATCTTATTGTATCAAAGAAAGCTCTTGAATAAACAAAGAAATCAATAAAGTACATCAACATAAGTATCAATAAAAAATATTTATATTGACTTATATCAATTATTGATACAAAATATATTTCATTGGGATATCCTACTAATCGATTTGGAGATATTCAAAAAATTTTATCGATATGAGACATCAAAGTTCGTCCGTGAGGCAGATAAGCAGGGGTAAAAAATGTCAGAAAAACATCTGATAACAGCTGATCTAGAAAATAGAGAAGGGCGTATATTTGCGCGTGTACCAAACACCCTCAAAAAAAGGTTGCAAGCAAGCTCAAAAAAATCCGGCAGAAACTTAACGGCAGAACTGATTGTTAGGCTTGCCCATAGTTTGGAAGAGCATGAATTTATTGAGTATATACCTGAATGGGTAAATAAATAGGTTGGGTAGATGAATATATTTCAAGTAAAAACCATCATTCATGCGCGTCAATCGGAGCACGCCGACGCAATGCGTCTTTCAATGCATCGAAATAATAATACTGAAAGTCGTCTCATTTTGCGTGCTCCACTTTTTATTAAAGAGTTAAAAAAACAGGTGCGTAATGACTAAGAATCAAGAGCAAGCAGAGCTAAAAATAGATTTTCTCAAAAAAATGCTGGGAAGTCGCATTTGTGCTGCTTTAATCGATGATGATGTTACAGAAATTATGGCAAACCCGGATGGTTCTGTCTGGTTTGAGTCACGATCAAAAGGGATGTTTAAAGACTCTGAAATAGGAGAATTTGAATCACAAAATTTTCTTTTGCAGCTTGCGAGGCTACAAGATTTATTTCTAAATTTTGAAAACCCTTATATCGAAACCTTATTGCCATTTAACCGCGAGCGTTTAGAAGGAACGATTACGCCAATTACCGAGCGCGCTTCATTTACCATTCGAAAACCAGCAAAATTTGTCTATCCGCTGGAAGATTATTTAAAGAAAAAAATTATCAATCAATCGCAGTTTGATTTTATCTGTGAAGCATTGCTTGCGCGTAAAAATATTATTGTCTCGGGTGGCCCAGGTACCGGTAAGACAACACTATCTAATGCTATTGTTAAAAAAATGAGTGAAATATGCGATCGCTCACAACGGATATTGGTGTTGGAAGATACGGCAGAAATTAAGTGTGAGATGCCAAATGTATTGCCAATGGTAACGAATCAGAACGCCTCAATGACCACATTACTTAAGGTTGCCATGCGCTCTCGCCCAGATCGAATTTTAGTGGGTGAGGTACGGGATGCCGCCGCATTGGATTTACTCAAGTCCTGGAATACCGGTTGTCCAGGTGGAATCGCAACGATCCATGCCAATTCAACAGAAAGCTCTGTATTGCGGCTATTGTCTTTGGCACAAGAGGCTAATGTACCGCCGCCCTATGATCTTGTTGTTGAAACCGTGGATGTCTTAATTAATGTTGTTCGCAATTCTAAACACAAGGCAGGCCGAGAAGTGAAGGCCATTTCTGAGATTAAGGGATTTAACGGCGGTCAATTTGAATTTAAACAGGTTGCTTAAACTATGGGAGAAGCCACTATGAAAAAACGCTTACATCAACTATTTGGGACACTGATCTGCCTGCTATTTGCCGTTTCTGCACAGGCATCTACAGTCGCTCAGTATCCGTGGGCACAGACATTGAAAAAAATCATGGACTCATTGGACGGGCCTGTTGCTTACGCCTGTGCGGGTATTGCGATTGTGATGGCAGGATTGGCAATGGCCTTTTTGGACTTACAAGGTGGTGCAAAGAAGTTTGTACAGGCGGCCTTAGGGATTTCCATTGCTTTTGGTGCCGTCACCTTGCTATCGACATTTTTTAGCTTTAGTGGCGCGATCGTTATTTAAAGAGGGTAGGGTTATGCGCGGAACATCAAGACAAACCAATCGAGCACTATCAGACACGATATTAGTCATGGGTGCAGAAAGAAGCTTAGTGATTGTTGCTTGTTTTTTTTGGGGTTGGGCATTGATGGGTGTCGTTCCGCATTGGCCGACATTGATTGTGATTGCAGGGTTTGTTGGCACAATTTATTTATTGCGGTTTTCTGCAAAAAACGATCCTCAAGGGGTGGCCGTATTTAGAAGAAATAGCCGTTTTTTAGTGCAAAATCGATTTTATTTGGCGCATGGTTATGCCGGCAATCTACAAAAAACTCGTCGTGTGCAAACGGTACCCGTGAGTTTATTTTCAAGGTTTTAATGCGATGAAAAATAGACTAGTTGATGATTTCTTAAAAATAAGGCGCAACAGAGAGCTGCCAGAATTGCTAAGCTACGCCTATCTTTTTAATGAAAAAACGGTTATTCACAAAGACGCTGCTTTTTCAGTGCATTTTATCTATATCGCTCAGGATGTGGATTCATCAACGGGCAGTATTTTGGATGCTAATGCTTATGCAGTCTTTCAAGCACTCGGATTATTAGATGATGGATGGATGTTTGAAACCAATCTTTTAAGTGAGGAAGATAAAAAATACGCTGATGAGGGCGTTTTTCCTGATCCTGTCTCAGCATTGATTGATGATGCGAGAAGATTTAACTTTGAGCAGGACCAAACTTTTTTTAAATCCACTTGTTATTTATCGTTGAGTTATGCACCAACTGATCAGCTGGGCAAGAAGCTTTCTAAACTGATGGTGGATTCTGACAAAAAAACCAAGAGTATCGATGATGAATATGCTTATTTTGAAAATACCGTTCAACGGTTTTTAACACAATTTCAAAAAATCACAAGTAGCCAGTCTGGCGTTGATAGTGACCCGATAAAAGGGCTAGAAAATGTTGAGTTGAGTCACTTACAGCGGTTACAGGGTGATAGCATGATCACTTTTTTACATCAAACCATTACCGGGAAAGAACAAAAATTAAAAGCACCAAAGACCGGATATTTCTTAGATTCATATCTTTCGTCCGAACATTTTATTGCCGGGGTTATTCCTAAGATTGGCAATAAGTGGATAAAGGTATTGTTTATTGATGATCTGCCAGAGCACACCTATCCCGCTATTTTAGATGAGCTGAATTACTTGGGCTTTGAGTACCGTTGGTCTTCTCGGTTTATACCATTGTCAAAATTAACCGCAGAGAAATATTTGAAATCCTTAAAAAGCCGCTGGTCAAATAAAGCGATTGGTTTAATTGGCTCCATTAAAATGGCGATGGGTATAGCGCCACAAATTGATGAGGCAGCAGAAGAGCGAAAATATCAAACTTCTATTGCCATTAAAGAAAACAGTTCTGGTGAAGTGCGCTATGGATTTATGACATCGGTTGTTATTTTAATGAATGAGGATCGAGAAAAGCTGGAGGTTGCTGCTGAAGAAATTACTAAAGCCATCGAAACACAAAACTTCAAAATTCGTGATGAAGCGTTTAATGCCACCGAGGCTTTTTTGGGATCAATCCCTGGGCATGGTTGCTATAATATTCGAAAGCCCTTAGTGGATAGTGTTTATGTTTCACATGCGATTCCAACCTCTTCTGTATGGCAGGGCAGCCGAATAGCGCCTTGTCCACTTTATCCTAAAGGATCACCTGCGTTAGTTTATGTGAGAACCAAAGGTTCTCGTACTTTTCGTCTTAATCTACACGTCGGTGATGTCGGGCATTTTTTGATGATTGGGCCTACTGGAACAGGAAAAACAACGTTGCTCGGTTTGATTGGGTGCCAATTTAGAAAATACCAACGATCTCGCGTTATCGTGTTTGACAAAGATTATTCTAACCGTATTTGGTTAAAAGCACTCGGCGGGGATTATTTTGATGTTTATGGAGGAACGCAGTTTGCTCCTTTGGCAACGCTTGCCAGTTTGGAAGAAGGCACGATAGCGTTTGAAGCAGAAATGACATTTTTAATTGAATGGTTATGTGAAATATGTGAGCTACAAAAAGTCACGATGACGCCGGATAAAAAAGAGAAAATTGAAGCATCTCTACGTGCATTAGCTAAAACAGGAAAAGAAAACTTGCGCTTAGACTTATTGCATTTGCAAGATCAAGAAATCAGACAAGCGATTGATAGTTTTAATAGCGGTGCCATTCGAAAAATGATGAATGGGCTAAGCGATAACTTGGGCACTAATTCTGTTGTTGGCATGGAAATGGATGAATTATTAAAGTTGCCCGAAGCCATTTATATTCCTATTGTGCGCTCGATTTTCCATCGATTAACACGACTTTTTAAAGACCAAAGGCCAACGCTTCTAATTCTTGAAGAGGCGTGGTCATTTTTAAAGCACAAAATCTTTGAAGACATGCTGGAGGATTGGTTATTAACATTGCGTAAATTCAACGTTTCAGTGGGCTTTATTTCTCAAAATTTGAAGCATGTCACTAAATCACGCATCAGCGACACGATTAAGGAGTCATGCCCAACAAAAATGTTTTTGCCTAATGACAGTGTTTATGATGAAACGATTGCTAAAAAATACCTAGAGTTTGGTTTAAATGAGCAGCAAATCACAATGATTGGTTTGGCTGTGCCAAAACGAGATTATTACCTAACGTCGCCGATCGGTAATCGGCTCATTGAGTTAGATATTGATCCACTGACGTTAGCGTTTGTTGGTGTGTCAAAAGATAAAGATAAAGAAAAATTTCTAGAAATGTATAAACCGAATGATGATCGATGGATATTAAACTGGCTCGATTATAAGGGCTTGACTGAGTGGCGGGAATTTGCAGAGAAATGCTATTTTCAAGGAGAACATCATGCTTAAGCATTATACTTTACGTAAAGTATTTATATTAATAATTTTATCTTCATTGCTTATAGCACAATCAGCATTTGCTATTATCCCTGTCACGGATGCTTTAAATGCTCAAATTAATATGATGAGCTATCTAAAGTCTGCGATCATGGTAATACAGCAGGTTCAACAAATAAAGAATCAACTGCAATCCATTCAGTACCAAGTCTCTAATTTAAAACATTTTTCCAAACAAGACTGGGATAATGCACACCAGGCACTGAGTCAGCTTGGCAACGCAATGCAGCAGGGCAATGCGCTGGCGTACTCTGCATCTAACATTGACCAGCAGTTCAAACAACGTTTTCCAGGGTATTCCAGCGGACAGGGGGGTACAACAAATTATTCAGGCCAATACAAAAAGTGGGTGCAAACCAACCAAGATACGATGAATGGAGTAATGGATCAGATCAATGCAAGTTATGAGCAACAATCACGAGAAGAAGCAGTTGATCAATTATTGGCGCAAAAAGCCAAGTCAACCCAAGGGCGTATGCAAGCATTACAAGTTGGGAATGAGATTGCCGCGGAGCAAATTGCGCAAATGCAAAAGCTTAAAGCGACCATGATGGCGCAGGCCAATGCACAAGCCGAATATTATGCCTATCAGGCGCAAAAAGATGCTGCCAGACAACAATCAGTCGATGCTGTTGTGAAAACATCCGATGCATCTTACCCACAATACCAAAATAAATCGCAGTTTGGGTTAATCCCGGCATTTGGAGGTTGAGAATAATATGCTACACGACCCCGTCAGTATAGGTGTTTTAGATAGTGTTTTAGGAGAATTCCTAAAGGCTTTGCAAGGTGATTATTCGCGTATCGAAGATTTAGCCAAAGGATTGTTCTATTACCTTGCAGGTATCCAAATTGTCATTAGTGCCATTTGGATGATGTTTAAGGGTGATATTCAAGAAGCATTTGTGAAAACGCTGCAAATATTTTTCACTATCTCCGTATTTTATACCTTGGTGTTATTTGGTGGTTCATGGATGCCACAATTAATTAATGGGTTCATTTCAATTGGCACGACATCTTCAGGGATCAGCTCATTAACACCGTCATCCGTTATGGGGCAGGGCGTTTCCATTGGGTTTTCCATTATGGACAACTTTAGTCACTGGGGTTGGGTGACACATCCTTTTGGCAGTTTATTATCATGCGCCATACTGATTGCCATTATCATACTTTACGCTTTATTAGCGGCTGAAATCGCGATTATATTAATTAAAAGTTATGTTCTGGTTTCCCTAAGTGGTTTGATGTTTGCTTTTGGAGCCAACGAAGCCGTCAGACCGATCGCCATGAATTATTTCAAAGCGGTTATTGGTATTGGCCTTCAATTATTAGTTTTCTATCTCATCATGGGTGTTGGTGTTCAAATCGGCCAAGACTGGGCGCATTTGATAGGGCAAGCAGCTAGTCAGCACGAATTAAAACCATTCTTAGTTGTGATGGCGGCCGTTATTGTTTTTTACATGATCGTTAAGAACGTTCCACCTTTCATTGCAGGGCTCTCTGGTGTTAGTGGGTTTAGAAGTTATGGAGATGCAGCCGTCGGTGCTGCAATGACTGCCGGTGGTGTGGGCGCTAGGGCAGCTATGAGTGCTGCGAAAATGGGCGCGGGCGGCGCACAAGCGCTAGGACAAGTTGGGAAGGGTGTTTTTCAAACCGGTGCGTCAGCGGTTCAGGGAGCAAAAAGTGGTATGCGCGCACATCACGCGATGGGTCGAGCGGCCATGAACGCTGGTGTAGCAACAGGTGGGTCCATTAAAGACAGCATTATGAAGGCAAATCAACACATGAGTTTTGGCCAGAAATTCAATGCCAAAATGGCACAGAGGATGTCTCAGCAGGCAGCAACAGCGGCTAAAGAAAGTAGCCCAGGTGGTGACTTTAAATCAAACCAGGTTAAAAAGTAATGAGGAATACGAATGGCTATTAAATTTAAAAAAATAAATTGGGGCAAATTTTCAGGTTTGCCATTTGCCTCAATATTAAAGGGTTTTGCTAAGTCATCCACTGATGGTGCATCAGAGACAGTAGATGCGGGCGAACACTTTTCAAAACAACATTCAGGTAACATTGAAAATAATCCCTACTTACAGAGTAGAGCGCTATGGTTAGATATTTACGGTAATGCAGAGGACCGTTATAAGAAATCCAGAAAATTGAATTTTCGCCTGTTAATTTTGGTTGGTCTATGTATCCTTGGCATTATTTATATTGGTAGTCAGTCAAAATACATACCCTATGTTGTTCAAGTTCAAAATGGGCAAGTTATTTATACCGGTGCTGCGAGTAGCAGTAATTTTGATACGATGAAACCTGCACTGGCCAAATTTTTCATTCAGGATTTTGTAAAAAGCGGGCGTAGTGTCAGTGTGGATGGGTATATTGAAAAAAACAATCAAAAGAAAGCATACGCCTTAACAGCAGGGGCAGCGACTACAGAGTTAAATACCTTTTTCAAAGAGCGAGACCCCTATAGTGTCGTTAAAAAGCGTACAGTTTCGGTCAATGTTAATTATGTCAATCAACTACCCAATCAGGCGTTCCAAGTCGGTTGGACGGAAATATCAAGAGACAGTCAATCGGGTCAAATGCTGTATCAGAAGCAGTTTGTGGGTGAATTCGATTTTAAATGGGATGTGCCATCGCAAAGTGAATTTATTCTGCAAAACAATCCATTTGGGTTTTATGTCACCAATATTTCTTGGACGGGAGTAAAATAATGAGTAAGCCATTTATATTATTGATGTCATTGGGGTTCAGTTCGCTATTGCTTGGCGGCTGCGCGAATCAACCGATTGTTAAATATAACCCTGATGATTTTGTCAATCCGAACCAAGTCATCAAGCAGACAGTTAAGGTACCTGTGTTACCCAGTGTTCATGCCACTTTTGGTATTGGTAATGATCCCGAAATTGTTAAAGCTTACAAGGAATATCAAAAGACAGGAAAAATGGAAACCATCAAGGGCGATGGTTGGATTACTTACCCTTACAGCAAGAATTCTAAGCCTATCATAGCTTGTTCGCCTTATCATTTTTGTATTGTTCAGTTGGAAGCGGGTGAAAAATTAAACTCCTATGGGCTAGGTGATACACAGGACTGGAAGACGAATGCGTTTGTAACAGGTGAAGGTAAGAATGCTTCTATTTCTATCGAGGTCAAACCAATTCAAAACAACCTATCAACCGATATGACCATTAGCACCAACAAACGTACGTACCTAGTAGGCTTGGTTGCTAAGCAGAATTCTGACACGAGTGTCCTTCGTTTTTATTATCCAGAAGAGACCATGATTGATAATGTGGCGCTTGCCAATCATATTCAACAAGCGAGCGATAGTGCACAGGTTGTTGATTCCACACCTTTGTCTGGCGGCACAGATGTAAACATAAATCATGTAAACTTTAATTACAAAATCAAAGGGGACACGCCGCCTTGGAGACCGCTTCGCGTATTTGATGATGGCAATAAAACATTTATTGAGATGCCGGCGATCACCTCTCGTTTTAGCTTGCCAGTCGTCTATTTAGCGCGTAACAAAAAAATGCAAATGGTTAACTATCGCTATGAAAAACCTTACTTTGTGGTTGATGGGTTATTTAGTCGAGCATGGCTGATTTCTGGAAAGGGGCGTGATCAAACGCGTGTTGAAATATTCAATCAGAATATTCAGGCATAGGAGAAACTTCATGGCCAATCATAAAAATGAAACAGCATCAAACGAAGGTAGCAAACCACCTAAAGGTATTGGGATCTCGCCCAAACTTTTCATGAGTGTCATTACGGGGCTTTCGGTGATGTTTCTCTTTGTGTTGATCATGATTTTTAGTTATCGAGGGAAACATCATGCATCAACGCCGTCATTACAAAATACATTAGTCAAGCAGCAACAGGGGGTTTCCGCAGAAGCGGCAATTAATCAGCTTAATCGCAACAACAGTGATGGTGTGCTGGTTCATCAAGAGGCTGCAAAACAAGCAACATCTGAAAATCCAATAAAGCCTACGACACAAATCGTATCACAGCCAAATTTAAGTCATCAAAATGATCTAGAAGCTGCTCGCTCTAATATTTCTGTTGTTAATAATTATCATGGGCCAACGGGTCAGCCATTAATGGGGCAGGGTGGTCCAACGGCACAAAGTGGGATTAGCGGACTATCCGCACAAGAAAATCAACTTAACGCCATGGCGCAATCGGCTCTAAATGGTTTGGCGCAGAGTGGGCACTATAAAGAGCAAAACATGCAAACTGAAAAAGCTGCGTTTTTAAAATCAGCTAGTCAAAAAGACAATAAATTTTATTTGAATTCAAAGCTGACTAAGCCTATTTCGCCTTATGAGGTAAAAGCAGGAACCATTATTCCAGCGACGTTATTAACGGGCATAAACTCCGACCTACCCGGTCAGATTACCGCACAAGTATCACAAAACGTTTATGACACGGTAACGGGTAATTACTTGCTTATCCCGCAAGGAACAAGAATTATTGGTTTATATGATAGCAAAGTTGCCTATGGGCAATCGCGAGTTTTAATTGCTTGGTCGCGATTAATCTATCCTAATGGCGATAGTTTTGATTTAGAAGGGCAACCTGGTGTGGATTTAATGGGGATGGCTGGATTACATGATTTGGTGGACAACCATTATGTTAGAATATTTGGCTCTGCCTTAATGTTTTCACTGTTTGGTGCATTAGGCCAATTGTCTCAACCGCAACAAGCCAATGGGATATTAACCAATCAACAAATTATCTACGGGGCTATTGGGCAGCAAATGAGTCAAACGGGCGCACAGTTGGTCGAGAAAAATATCAATATACAGCCGACGTTAAAGATCAGACCAGGTAGCCTGTTTAATATTTTGTTGACGCGTGACATGGTATTGCCTGGACCTTACCAATCTCGACTTCATGCTGGTTTACCACAACCTGATACTTCGAACTTTCGTTACATGAAATAGGTGTGCTTATGATATTTAAACGTAGAACAAATATATCCATTGCGATGATTGCTAGCTTACTACTAGTGGGGTTAGCTTATGCTGAGGGTCCAGATCGCTACCAAAATAGTGGCAGCAACAATATTTCATATGATTTGCCTTCAAAGTTTTACGCGGGCGTTAACCTAGGTTACAGCGCATTAACCGATAATACAGTAACGATTTCAGGCAGTCATACAAGTCTTGATAGTCATGGGTTTGCGTTGGGCTTTTTTGGAGGATATAAATTCAATGAAACTATTAGCATAGAAGCGAATGCTATGCGACTCGGTAAATTAAAAGACAAAGGGGGTTCATCTGCTTTTCCCCTTACTTATAATGCTTCACTCTATCAACTCAGTCTGGATGGCATATTGAGTTACCCGATTCATTCGGGTTATCAATATACATTGAGTGTTTATGGTAAAGCAGGATATGGCGTTAATATCACAGATTATCATTACAATGCAAACAATGGCGCCGTTACTCAATCAGGAAATAGTATTAGGGGTGCTTATAATGTTGGTTTGGGTTTGAATGTTGATTTGCGTTCAAACGTCAGTGCTAGAATTAGTTACACTTACTATAAAACCCATTATCCATTACCGGGTTTTGGTAGTCATCATGGCGCTCATGTTGTGTCGCTCGGGCTATATTACAACTTTTCTTAAAACATTATGGAGGTATGAAAATGATAAAACCAGTGGGCTTTATAGGTATTACTGCAACGATTGCACTATTGTGTGGCTGTCAGCAGCTGGGCACCGAGCTTGGAAAAATCAATAATGGTCTGTCTACGATTAGCGGACAAAAACCCGTTGCCACGCACAAAAGCAACGCAACCCTGTCTTCGAAAAAATCAATTAAAAATGCATGGCATGTCAACGACAGTCAGGCAATAGCTTGGCTGAAACAAAATCAACCAACGTGGGATGATCATGGGAAGCTCAAAGGCGTTAATTGGTATGACTTTTGGAAAGCACAAATACAGGCTAAAACTTTGATTTCAAAAAATGCATATCAGACATGCCACAATAATCCCGTGAGTGGTGCAAATTGTCAGACCTATTGGCAAGCGTATTCAATGTCAAAGTCGGAAGAGAGTCGTTATTGGGGATCAAAGCTGGATGGTGGCGTATGAAACAAAGCTTTTATGTTCAAAGTATCGTGTCTGTTGACGACAACGGATTGTTCGTCAGCGTCGATCTTGAAAAAACAAATGAAGCCATCAATCAATTGTTGATCCATATTCAAGAGAAGGGGTTTGAAGTGGAAAGTATTACCCCTGTCACGTCTGGTGTTGGTCAATTTCAATGTGGCATTCTCCCAAAGAAAAAGGCAAGTCTTAGCAAGTGGACGAAATCATCAGGGAGTAATAGCTACGGTTATGGTTTTGGTTATGGGTATACCAGTGGTTTTATGATCTTTGCAAGTATTGTTAAGGATAGATAATATGGTCTCAATATCAGCAATATTAAAATGTTGTATGGAAATAATACTTATCCTAGTGAAGGATGCTTTTCGTTTTATCACACCAATCATAATGATGAACATGCTAATTTTTTCTATTTTATACTGGTTATTCTATTACTTACATTTTTCTCTTAAGGTGATTGTTCATTCAGAAGAAATTGCTTCATATGACTTGGCAGTCATGACGATTATTGTAGTGATTGCAAGTATATTAAAATCATTATTTTTGGAACGTCGGCTATGGATGATGAAGCATGAATAATCTATCACTTCGGTCATGGGGGCTAGATTCAAGAAAATATAGCCACAAAGAACGACTAATAGGCTTAAATATAGGTATTCTATATTTTTTATTGGGAATATCTGCATTCTCAATGATCGATGTAATTCGAGTCTACGATTTCACTCATCACCAGCACATGCCATCGTTTAACCCACATAATCAACTGGCCGCTTTATATTTTATTGCGGTTTTGATTGGACTAGTGAGTTTACATTATTATCGAATAAAAAATAGCAAGGGGAATCTTTATGTTATAACGCTTTGCATTGGTGTGTTTTTTGGTGCGTTACTTGGCGGAATAATTGAGTTTCTAATACAAATGGTTTTTGCCAAAGTGGTCACGCAGCAGACGGGCTACGGGTTTCCTGAATATTTTAAAAATTATATAGCAAATCAATGGCCCGTTTACTTAATAATGGCTTTTTTGCTGATGGCGGTGATCATTATACGTTGGCGCTCTCGCATGTATAAATTAAGCGTTCAACGTGATTCTCAAGACACGTCCAGCAACCTTGGATCGTCTCGAATGGCCAGCGTAAAAGACATCACGAATTATGGGCTGCGTTCGGAAGTTGGCAGTCTTATCGGTAAAGATGAGAATGGATACATGCGGATGAACAAATTAACAGATCGTCTCATCCTAGCCTACCGTGGTGGTGGCAAAACCTCGTCGCTTTTGGTGCCATTTATCCTTGATAATCTTCATACTAATAAACTCATTACTGATATCAAGGGCGAGTTATGCGCAATAACGGCAAGAAAAGCCATTGATGAGGACAGGGACGTGTATGTGGTCGATCCATTCCAAGTGTTAAAAACCATGGGGTTAAATATCAAAACACACAGTATTAATCCGCTAGCCTACGTTCATAACAAAGATCCACTACTAAAAGATCGCTATATTTCGGCGTTATCCGCTGCACTGTATGTTGTTGATCAAGAAGTTCGAAGTGAAACCGAGTCACACTTTAGTGAAAATGCTCAAATTATATTAGAAGGCGTTTTAGACTTTTATACGGATCAGTTTTTTGATCAACCCGAGAAAATGAATTTGGTTGATTTGCATGATTGGTGGATTGATTTAGCGAACGATCGTGATGACAACGTGATTAAAAAAATGAAGCAAGGTTCTAATAAGGCACGCGCCGCCGCGGCACAGTTGCTTGTTGCTGGTGGTGATGAATCAGGCAGCATGAAGACAACGGTGTACCGCCAATTGCAATGGTTGCGCAGTGATAATGTTCGGGCTATTTTCAAACAAGACGAGATTGATTTAAGTGCGTTTGTAGGCGGCCAATGTGATATTTATGTGGTGTTGCCAGAAGATATGATTAAATCTTATTCTCGGATGGTGCGTGTTCTTATGGCGTTAATAAAAGTAAAGTTAATTCAATCACCCACATCAAAACTAAAGAAAGATTATTGTTTTGTATTAGATGAGCTAGGGCAATTTGGCTATAGTCCAGACGTTGAGCAAGTGATTAATACCATGCGCTCACGTGGCGTAAAAGTTTGGGCATCCTTTCAAACCATCGGTCAAGTGGAAGTCTACCGAGATGATGCCATCTTCAAAGGGATGCCGGTTAAACATTTTTTAGGGAGTGATGATGTTAAAACCTTAGAGTGGATACAAAAACTAGGCGATAAAACCACTGTTTTAACAGAAAATGTATCTAGGAATACAAGCACGGCATATAAAGGTGCGCGTTCTTCATTGTCTGAAAGTTATAGCGTATCAGAAACGGCAACCGACTTGATTCATTTTAATGATGTTCGCGAAATGCCAGAAGATGAGCAGTATGTTTTTATTCGTGGCATGCGACCCATTCGTTGTAAGAAAGCCTATTACTTCAATGAGCCGATTTATATTGGTAAGTATGACGCCAACCCACTAGAAAATAGAGGTGAATGATAATCTACTCAAAATAAACCAGTATAATAGCCAGTCAACAGCTGAAGGAATATATTTGACATATGTCATTTATGTGTTATACTGTAAATATGACATGGAGCATTGAATTTACGAGAAAGGCCCTCAAGCAGGTCGGAAAATTAAGCCCAAGGGCTAAAGAAGCTCTTCGCTTACTTGTTGAAGACCTTAAAGATCAAGGGCCATTTCCGGGAAAGTCTTGGCCTCATTATGGGAAATTAAAATCTCAAAAAGGCCAGGCTAAAGAAGATCGGCGCCACTGTCATTTAATTAGGGGCAAGCCAACCTATGTTTGTTGTTGGGTTGTTATTGATGGTAAGTTAAAGCAGATAGAGGTCTATTATGTCGGCACCCATGAAAAAGCGCCTTACTAAAAACGAGATACAAAAACAGCTCCTGTATGTTGTCGATAAGGGGCAGCTATATGCGATTCCAAGAAATATTGCAAAAAAATACGCTGTAGAAACGAAAAAAGCAGTAGCGCGCGCTGGTAATGTCTCAGCAGAAGACGTATTCGCAGAGTTTGACAAGAAGTATACGAAGGCGGGTGCTCTTCTAAGAGGTCTTAGGTCACGTGAAAGACTGTCTCAAGTGGAGTTTGCTAAGAAAATTGGCATCACTCAAGCTAATTTATCAAAAATGGAAAATGGGACAAGACCCATTGGCATGGCTATTGCTAAACGAATAGCCAAAGCTTTCGATGTTAATGTAAATTATTTTTCTAGTTAATATAGTCTAATAGACACCGCCTAATAAATATAATAAAGACGTAACTGTTGACACAATTAGCAATACCGCTTAATATGTATCGTACGATACATAAGCAGGATGATTCGTGACTCCATCAGAAGAATTTTACGCAGCGCTTCAGGCCGCATACGATCACTTTAATGTGGGTTTGTTTGATTGTCGTTTGCCGCCAGTACTTTTCACTATTCAACGACAACACGGTATGATGGGGTATTTTTCACCTGATCGCTGGGCATCATCGAAGGGAAAAAACTGCCATGAAATCGCGATTAACCCTATCTACGTAGGCCGTGCAACATTAATCGAACTCATGCAAACGTTGGTGCATGAAATGACGCATTGCTGGCAACATTGTCACGGTAAACCAGGTAGAACGTCCTATCACAACAAAGAGTGGTCGGATAAAATGGTTAGCGTTGGGCTTATGCCATCAACAACAGGAATGCCTGGCGGCAAAAGGGTAGGGCAACACATGAATGATTACCCCATCAGGGAAGGGAAATTTATCCATACTTGTGTCAGCCTACTTAAGAAAAAGAAATTTACGCTGCCTTGGGTTGATCGATTCTCAACAATGCGAGGTCAGCCAGACAGTTCATTGGTTGATGAGCATGGCGTAATTTCAGAAGCATTATCTGGTTTAGAGTATGACTTAGCTAATCAGCTAACAATCAACTTAACAGATTTGTTTGGCGGCGATCTTTTTGTATCTGACGATAAGAAGGCATCAAAGAAAGTTAAGGTAAAATACAGTTGTTCTGAGTGCGGAATTAACGTTTGGGGTAAATCTGATTTATCGCTACGGTGCGATGATTGTGATAATGCAATGGATGAATATTAAAAAAATATATGTATCGTACGATACGTATAAGACTATTTATTTTTTTGCCGAATGCGGTTTTTCCTTACTGAGGCGTGCTTTTCTTTAAGGGGTTGTAAGCAAATATAGGAGTAATATATTGGCTTCAAAAAAAATTATTCACTGGTTTCGCCAGGATTTGAGACTCACTGATAATCCGAGTTTCTCATCTGCGACAAAGCAGGGCGTTGTGCTACCAATTTATATATTGGATGATTTTAATTGTAAAAGTAAGGCGTTGGGTGCTGCGAGCCGTTGCTGGCTGCATCGTTCGCTACTTGAGTTAAATACAACACTTGATTGTAAACTTATCACTAAATCTGGTGATCCCGCAGGGTGTGACCTTGTGTTAATGTAAATTGCCCAAACCTGTGATTCCTACCGCACTGATTCGATCCCAAAATTGTTCAAAACGACTTGGCGTGCAGATTAAAGCGCGCAAACACAAAATTAATCGCGCACCTTTTTCACCCCACTTCATTCCAGATCGGCACAGTCTTTGTTTCACCAATGTTTTGCAAGCCGCTTCAGTCACGCCGGATCCAATAGGAAAATTATTTTCGCGATAAAACGCGTAACACATGCGATGGTTTTGATTTTCAAAATAAGTGATGGCCGCTTTTAGTTTGTCTTTTTTTTCAGGCGACAGTTCGTCTGTTACAATTGATTTCATTTCTATTAATAAGGTATTTGCGCCACCCTCATCATGCTTCAAACGATGACATGCGTCATCCAGCCATTCTTTTTGCTTTATATAATCTAATACTCCAGGATAAAGCGCTTTAGCAGCATGTGCCAAATATTCTGTTGCATGATAAAAGTCCAGTATCTGGTGAGATGTATGCGCGTTTAAAAATTCCCAATTGATCTTCGCTCCATCTACAATACCAACATAAATTGCATTTGGATATTGTAGCTTTACTGAAAACACTTCTTTTTCAAGACGCGATAGAAATTTTTCTTTCCCATACTCTGGAGATGCACCAAGGTAAATACTATGAAGTCGATCACCTGCTTTATTGTAGAGTGAAATAGTTCCTGTCATTGCTTCACGATAACCGCCTTTTGTCATTAGTATGCATGTCCCATCTAAACTAACACTAATTGTTTCAACGGGTTCATCTAAGGTCGGAATAGCATACTCCCATGCTTCTTCGGTTGCTTGTGCTATGCTGCCAATAAACGTCGATACATTTTGTATAAACGAGCTGGCCACTGTGCGTCCGTGGTTTATTGCAAAATCATCCGCTACTTCACGTGCACTGCCACGAGCATATTTGTGACTAATTATTTGAGCGAAGCGTGGTGTTGAGCTTGTTATAATGCGGGCATTTTCGTCAAGTGGGCAAAAAGTTCTACCACCTCTACAAGTCTGGTAAACATAACGTGAAACATCAACGGGGCCATACGGTGTTTCATACCGTTTAAGCACTTGCCCTTTCGAAGATAAACGAACATCGCCTACTTTAATGGGCGCGCCCGTTGTATCAAATTTTTTTAACGCTGCTTTTGTTAACTCGCTGCCAACTTCATTAACGGCTTGCTGGATAGACTTTTCCATATCCATCATACTACCCGTCAACTTTACTTTAACCTGAACTGTAATTTCATCACCTGATTTATTGATCACTTGCGCATTCATTGCTTCTCTCCATGTCAGTAGGAGAAGAAGCTTCTCACAATTAAGACATTATCGCAAGATCACACCCTTTAAATCAAGTCTATTTTATGCGGATATTAAAATGACTCATCTTGAGCTTGAGAACAGCTCTAAGCGATGATTTACACAGCAATTAACGCAATAGAAAAATCTCACCTGAAATCTTGTCAAGGACTTTTTGAAAAAATAATGGATAAAGGGGGCGAGTAGTTACGGATACACGTCTATGCGTCTGGGGATGTGACACTAAAATGCTTACACGCTAAAAGAGGACTGGATGCCATCGAAGAGATTGACATCATTCCAAAATATGGTGGTGTCATTGTTCATGACTGTTGGGCGCCTTATTTATCCTATGGTCACTGCCGGCACGGCTTGTGTGGGTCACATTTGCTGCGCGAACTCACGTTTATTGTTGATACAAATAATTATAAGTGGGCTAACAGGATGAAGCGTTTGCTTCAGGAAACCTGTAAAACGATTAACCATAGCAAAGTTAAGCACCTAAGTCCGAAAAAATTTAAAGCGCTTCAGACACGTTACCGCTGCATTTTAACGCAAGGAAAAAAGGAAATGCCAGTCATACTCAGTAAACCGAACGGCAAGCGGGGCAGTGTTGCAAAGTCGGATGCACACAATCTTTTAGAACGATTGAGAAAACACGAAGAGTCTGTCTTACGATTCGCTCATGACCCACATGTTGCCTTTACTAATAATCGCGCAGAGCGTGATCTGAGGATGGCAAAGGTGAAACAGAAAGTGTCTGGATGCTTTCGTTCAAAAATTTATGCACAAGCCTATTGCAGAATATCAAGCTATCTGCAGACAATGGCCAACAAAGGCATTAATCCCCTCATCGCTATTCAAATGGCGCTTAATGGTGACATTGGTTCATTAGGGGGCGTGTAGTTACGTGTGTGACTACATAACATGACACGACTGAAGCCTACGAAATTCTCCTTTCGGATGCGGGCGCTTAGCATGATGTTTCTCATCAAATAAAGTAACTTGCAACAATGGTACAATATTAAACTCATTCGCCGATATAAATTCCCAATGAGCTTGACGGCCGTTATTAGCATACCCAGGAACAGCGACTCTTACCCAAGAGGTGTCATTGCCAGGGTCACGGGTACCGCGCTGATGAAAGAAAGGATTTTTTCCTAAAAAAACAGCGACTAACAACAAAGTCTCTTTTTCGTCAGCCGTGTACTGCAATGCCTTACAGGCTTGTATCGCAAAATAAGTACCCGGGCCATAAAACTGAGCACTGGAATGACCCAATAAAAAATTTGTCTTCACAATATTGCGGGAATTTTCGACCGCTGTTCCATGCCAAAAAAATCCTAACAGGTGACCGTCCGCTCGCGTAAAGAGCGGAATAGGATATTGTTCAGGATGGGTGACTGGCTTAAAATCACCTAGTATATCGGCGCCGCGCCCTGCTAACTGCTTGAGCTGATGGTTTAAATAGAGAATAAATCGCTGCATAATAACAAATGGGCTATCTGCACGAAAAAGCTTGTGTGACGCTAATTTTTTACTGAGTTCCTCAGTGATAGTGGATTCAGATTTATTTCGAAATCTTGGTGCATGTAACGCATACAGTGCCCGACGCGCATGACGTACATTGCCAATCAACATCGCTTGTGGATTACGCTGAAAAATAGTGTCAGCATAAATTTTAGTTTTGCAACTCCCATGGCTGCTTTTCAAAAGCGCTGCCTGAAACTCTTTTCTTGACAAAAAACCTTCATCGTTAGGGCATTCAGCGCGCGGCAATAATTGCGTAAAGCGGCCCTTTTTTCCAGGCTTTAGTTTTAATCCAGGCACCAACCTTTCAAGCCTAAGTCCGGCTTTGCGTCCTGATAGTGATTGAACAGGGAAGCAGTTAAGTGGATTAGTTTGTGGAAAAACACCTTTTTTAGGATCATATAATGTATCGAGGTTCCAGTCAGGTAGGGCTTTGCGAATGATTTTTTTGAACGCCTCTGATGAGAAATCAGAGGCGATGTTAGCATAATCGCGCAGTATTTCGTTAACTCTTTTATAGAACGCCTCACCCATCGGCTTGTTGGTAATTGTTCTCATCGACTGATTGCTACAAGCACTCGCCTGAGAATCGTCGATACTTAACAGCATTTCCCGCACAAGTGTTAAAATTGCGTGCCGAAATAGATGATAATCATAGGCATCTGCTGAGGATGCACAAACACTGTGAATCAGATTACGTGTCGAATAGTTGTAGCCTATCGATTTCAATGTATACTTAAATCTACCGGGGTCTCGCAAACTCCCAATAAAATCACTGAGGTCGTTGGTTAATTTTGAAGAAAAGTTAGATGACAGCCAAATTGCTACACTTAACTGTTTATGGTCATGAGGTGTCATATTTAGCATGCCATTGGAAAAGTTATCCTTTCTACCCCTTCGCCAGTAGCACGATACCCTATCTAAATTATATGACAAATAGCGACTGGTTACTTTTCTTTTCTCAATCTTACCATGTGTAT
This sequence comes from Alphaproteobacteria bacterium, assembly GCA_030425825.1. Taxonomy (GTDB): domain Bacteria; phylum Pseudomonadota; class Alphaproteobacteria; order JAUHZY01; family JAUHZY01; genus JAUHZY01. Next base: position 688 of record JAUHZY010000004.1, on the reverse strand, counting down.
TTCTAGTGAAAATACTCCAGTCGCCATCAATGTCTCGATTTATTTTTCGCGCAAAAGATTTTCTAGATGGTTGAACTGGTGAATAAAAAATAATACAGCGCTTCTTTTTATTATTTTTAAAATCTACTGCGCTAGGTTCTCGCGTCATAACTTTATAAATGACCTTGCTGTCAAATTCCGATAATAGTCCTTGTGAATTAGAGTAATACAATTGCGACAAGATAGGGAAAACACTGACTAACGGTAATGCCTCTCCGGAAGGCGTAGATCGCAACGGACTACGCTGATGTTTCCACCATACCGTCGCCGAAGCAATGACCATAGCCCCGAGACTAAGCTGGCCACTAGTTTCTAATAGTTTTCTCATAATACACTACACCCTTAACGTAAGAATAGTTGAATTATTACAATAAAATATTAAATTAATATTAAATAGCTTATTAAAAGACAAATTCGAATAAGAAGCTTCTCACAATTAAGACATTATCGCAAGGTCACACCCATCCCGCATTAATTCTTTCTGAACTCGTCAAGAAATACGATGTTGATGAGGTGCATTGGCGCCCGCTGTGGAAGAACCCCCAATTTTGTAGAGTGAAATCTAGACAATTTCTGTTGATTTGATGTGCATGTGAAATCGCTCTCTCCAGGCTTTCTCTAACTTGGCAACAAATAATGCAATATCTAT
>JAUHZY010000010.1 GCA_030425825.1 Alphaproteobacteria bacterium | reverse complement strand
TCCAAAAGAACGTGAAGCTGCCGAGCCATATGACTTCTCAGAAATCAACGTCAAATACAACGCCACACCAGACGAGGTCGAAACATTCTGGAGTGAACAGGAAGCTGCTACGCAGAAAGAAGAGAAGGATACTTATCCTCTTGATGAACCGTTTATCTGCAACCTCGACACAAAAGAAGAAATGACGAGAAGGGAGCTGTTGCAAGCAGAGGGAGAACGTGCGGGTATTAAAGGTGTTGCTTTTTTTAGCGCATTCAAAAACAAGCTTTCAACAATACTGCCTAACGTAAAGTTCTATACGATAGAGCAATGGTTTATAAATAAATCAGTAAAGAATGCTCCAAGAGAAGGTTATGACTTCGTCGTAAATAAGTATTTTGATCTTCCAACAATTAAACCACTTGAAACAGTGAGCCTCACAGAAGAAATTCTCCACCCTTTTGATGAAAAAAAATTAACCACGAGAAGAAACTTTTTGAAGGAACAAGGGGAAAAAGTTAATGCAAGAGCAGCTCTAGTATACAAGAAAGAAAAAAAAGCTCTGCATAAGATAGACCCGAACACGTCATCTACAAAGTTGAAAAGTTATTATGAGGAACATTCTGGACTAACAAGGATCCCTAGAAGAATATTTGATATACTAGTTGATTTTTACAGAAAAACGGAAGAGTCGCTCAGCCTCACAGAAGAAATTATTCACCCCCGAAACCCTAATAAGAAAACCACTCGTCGAGATTTTCTTATTGAAGAAGGCGAAAGAACAGGACTAAAGGCTTATGCTCTTTTTAACAAGTTTCAAGAAAAAATCTCTGGCTGGGGTATTACGAGAACAATGCTAGAAAACTATATGAGCAAGTCAGCAAATGGTGGCAGAATATCAAAAGAAATATACAACTCTTTAACAGAACTTTACGATAATTTACCCGATATTCCGAAAGATAATTTACTCAGCTTAACAGAAAGGATTTCTTACCCTCCCCACCCTGAGAAAATGAACAGAAGAGAAATCATAAATTTTCATGTAAAAAGAACTGGCATTGGATTTGTCAGCATTTCCAAAAGATATAAAGGTGAACTTGAAGAAGAAGGCATTAATAAAACGCTTTCTAGCTACTTTATATCAAGCTCTGGTAATACACATGTGCCAGAAAAAATATATAATTTTTTATTAAAGGTATATGAAATGCTGCCAACATCTATAGAGTTAGATGAAATAATTGCCTGTAATATCGTAACTAAAAAAGAAGTTACAAGAAGAGAGCTGCTAAAAGAGGCATACGAAACTGCAAACATAGGAGTAACTCAAGTTTGGAGGAAAGCTAGTGATGCGTTGCGTGAAATAGATCCAGATATAACAAAAACTTCATTAACCACCCAATTGTCTACTAGGGATAAGATCCTTGATTCAGTATACATTTTTCTTTTAGACTTTTTACAATCTAAGCCTGCTTGGGTCAGCCTACGGGAAGAAATCATTGACTCCAAGCATCCTGATAAAAAAACAACAAGATGGGATATGCTTGATCAGCAAGGAAGCAGAACGGGTTTAAAGGCACGAGGTTTTTGGGAGCAATATAAAGATGAAATTTTAACCAATTTTCCTGATTTAACCTTTGGTAGTTTCAATAATAATTTCACAAAAAAAAGCCCGATGTTAGAAGATTTTTTCAATTATGTGATGAAGGTTTATTCGACTCTTCCAAGCCGTGTCAGTCTTACAGAAAATATTAAACATCCTTTAGATGATAAAAAAACTATCTCACGTCGTGGTTTAGTGATTGAATTATGTGAAGAGCTTGATCTTGATAGCGGTTCTTTGTGGGAGCTTTGTAAAAAAGAACTTTTAAAAAAAGACCCTGATATTTCAAAGAATATAGTGAGAGATATACCCAATAAGTCTTCTACTATGAAAAATGTTTCAGAGGGTATTTACGATTGTATAATTGATGTATGCGTTAAACTAATAAAAGGTGAGATTACTTTTGACAGAAGTATCTCCTTATCTAGGCTCATAAAACACCCAGATAAAAAGAAAGGAAAGATAACTCGCCAAACTTTACTTAACGAACAAAAAAAACGTACTGGCTTAGGGGCAGTAGCAATCCACAAACTTTATGAAGAAGAGTTTAATAGTCGTGGCATGTCTGTAGCAAAAATACACGGTCTTTTTAGTAAAAGCAATTCAGTGTTAGAGTCAGACTATAAGTTCCTCATGAAGATTTACAAATCACTCCCTAACAAAGAAGCCAACTCAAGCAATAAAGGCAAAACCCTCAAATCTCTCATCCCATTTTTCATAGCGGGAATCTCAGGTCTGTTTGGTGGGAAAGTGGCGCAGGCACAAGATATAAAATTCTCACAAGCTGACATGTCACACAATATCGTCATGACAGATTCTCAATCCGACGGATTTCTTGAGAATGCAAATAGTGAAATGATTTTGATGCCGACTCATTCACGGCAAAACGCTACCTCAACAAGCGCCCTACCACTTTCAAAAGCCATGTAGCTTAAAGCAACTTGCTCAAGTCCACCTCTAACGCTTTGCATATCTTTAGGCAGGTCTTAATCGTGGGAACGCGCTTTTTGCCTTCAATGAGGCTGATAGAAGACCGATTAAGGCCACACAGCTTTGCAAGACTTTCATGAGAAAGCCCCCTCTCTAACCGAATCTCTTTAAATTTGTCTGCAAGATTCTCAACAGTTTTGTCTATGTCATCATTTTTCATGTTGACAATTGTCACTGATTGTTACTATTTATGATACGTGACTATAGTCATCAACATTAATCGGAATAGAATAATGAAGAAGATGAGAGCTTTCATTTGCTTGCTATTACTGTGCTCTTGCACAAAATTCCATTCCAGCGTGACAAGATTTCATAAAGGGTTAGATGTTGAAGGACCTAAAACTTTTATTGTTTCAGCACAAAAACCATCCTCCAAACTTGAATCTCAGAGCTATGCAAAAATTATTACTGGAAAACTAAAGTCTTTTGGCTGGATAGAGAGTAAAAGACAAAATGCTAAATACCTTGTTAAATTCTCTTACAGCATTGATGGCGGCAAAACTGCTATAACAAGCTATCCAATATATGGTTCTTCGGGCGGCGATTCCACCTACTATTCTGGAAATATCAATGCGCCATACGGCCCTACATCATATAGAGGAAACTCTTATACTATACCTACCCTCAGTGTTGTAGGAACTGGAACAGCTACTTATCAGACCTACACTAGAACTTTTAAAGTTATCATTTATGATTCCAAGAAAAAGAAAGATATTTTTGATGGTGTAGTTATTAGCAGCGGCTCATCAAATAGCTTTTCCACCGTAGCTACGTGTATGATTGATTCGATGTTTCAAGGGTTCCCAGGCATAAGCGGTGAAACCATAACTGTTAGCTTATACTTAAATGAATGTGGAAGAATGTAACAACTACTAAAATTAATTTTCCGTCGCTTATGAAAAAGACCGTTGTTTGAGTTTCCCAAAGCTTATGAAAAAAGACTACACCCTATGGTAATATTATAATGTATATCACCCATGGAACGATGATTTATAATTTTCTGCGCTAACAATTCCACCTGTGGAACTATAATTTTCCGCAGCATATAAAAAAAAGAGGTAATGATTCCACGGATGATATTATCCGTTCCACCCACGGAACAGTGTTTTAGAATTTAGGCAAATAATCATCCCAATTCACTTCTAGGTTTGGGTATTGCTTATAATCATTGGTTGGGTTCTGACCATTATATCTTTCGGTCGTAATAATCCACTCAGCCGCCCTTCGACCTGTAAACATTCCTTTCTTAGCAGGCTTGATAAAACCCTTCTTGAAAAGCTCCTTAAATGCTCGCTGTGCTGTCTGAGGTGATATATTCCTTACTCCTTCATTGGTCGACTTCTTGAGACGCTCTGCGGCCTGTTTACACGAAAACACAATCGTTCCATTGTTGGAACCATTAAATTGCCTTCTTAATTCCACAAACAAAGTTTTTGCATAACAACTCAAATCTTTCCATGCAGCGCTATCAAGAAGCACATAAGGTAGTGTCATATATTGACCATCACCCCGCCCTTTTTTCTTCGCATATTTTCGATGTTTTTTATCAGACATTTTGATCCTCTTTAAAAAAAGAGGCGACAGCTCGAAAGCTGCCGCGCTCCGTTTATTTTTTCTGTGCACTAATAAACTCCACTGGCAATCTCAAGAAATATCTCGCATGCCAGCCATGCTCATGTGATTCATGCTCGGTGATAATGCCACCCAAGCCAAACCCATAATCATGACGTAAGGAACGTATATATTCTGACAAGCGTACTGCCCCATGTATTGGATAGCTCTAGGCTAGTAATGCCCTTTGTGAAGATGATGAAAAGCGCTGGGCAACATATAACAGAGGTAATCAACTGACACCGCGACAGCTTAGTAATAGGCTGAAAGAATACGGCATTCAAAGCAAGAACGTGCGGCTGGATAACTTTTCTGTCAAAAAAGGTTATGAATTTGAGCAGTTTAAAGATGCTTTCGCACGCTACCTGTCAAAAGACGTTACATCGCTACAATCAAGTAACGACAGCGATAGTGACGTAGCGGCAGAGAAAACATGTAGCGCTACAGCAAATGATAACGCTACGTCAGAAGATATGTAAATAAAGGGATATAGCGTTGTTACGGATTATTGAGGTGTTAAATTGCTTTAACTCTTTCAATAGACGGGTCTACTTCCTCTTTTCTAAAGTTGCTTGGTGATAAAACAATCTGGTCGCCTGCTAAATCAAGAAAACTATCGGGTTGAGAAGTTGTCACACTGATATGATGTGGTGCAGCGGGTTGAGGGAAACTTACATCCTGTGCCTGTGCCGATTTGCCACCGAACAGACCCGAAATTCCTGCAAAAAAGTAAGGAATGATGGATTTGAGTGTGCCGCCTTTGCCGTTTGAATCAGCACCTTTGTCGGGGAGTTTGTCATAAAGAGAAAAAGATAGATTGTAAACTTCTTCTGATAAAGTTTTATTTTTAAAGAGACTAGCTTTAAGAGTAGAGCCACTGTTGATGCCAGTTTTTCTGAATGCCGCTTCGTTTTTATTAAATAAGATGTGTACAGTTACTCCTGTGCGTTCTTTTTGTGCTTCAAGAACTTCTTGTCGTGTTATTTTTTTTCCTGTTCTGCTGTATTTTACTTTGTCTTTTGTTAGATCTACTTTTTTACCTTCTACATGATCTGGAAGCTTTTGATAAAGTGAAAGGGATAATTTGTAAAGCTTTTCTGGAATGTTTTTGTTTACAAAAAGGCAGGCATTAAGAGTGTTTCCGCTGCTGACACCAATCTTTCGGAAAGCCGTTTCGTTTTTGTCAAATAGACCTTGAGCGCCTGTGTCGGTGCGGGTTTTTTCAGCTTTGAAAATTTCCTGACGTGTTAACCTTTTTCTTGTTTTGTTGTAGGTTAATTTCTCTTTTGTCATATCTAATGTTTTATCTTTCTTAATGCTTGGGAGCTTTTCGTAAAATGATAAAGATAATTTATAAAGATCTTCACCGAGAGTTTGTTTGGTGAAAAGAGAAAACTCAAGGGTGCTTGCATTTTTTATCCCTTTTTTTAGAAAGGCCGCTTTATTTTCTTTGAATAAGGTTCCTGTAGTTACTCCTGTACGTTCTTTTTGCGCTTTAAGAATTTCTTGTCGTGTTAGTTTTATTTCTTTTTCGCCGTAAACCACTTTTTCTGTGATCATGTCGACTTCTTTTCCTTGTTTACTGCTTGGAAGTTTTTCATAAAGCGATAAAGATAACTTATAAATATCAGCTGGAGCAGTGTTTCTTCTAAAAAGATAGTCATTTAGAGTGCTCGCATTTTGCATTTCTTTTTTCAGAAAGGCCGCTTTATTTTCTTTAAATAAAGTTCCCGCAGTTACTCCTGTGCGTTTCTTTTGTTCTTCCATAATTTTTCGCCGCGTTAACTTTTCTTCCTTTTCACCGTAAATCACCTCTTCTGTAATCATGTTTAGTTTTTTGACTTCTACATGGTCAGGTAATTTTTGGTAAAGGGAGAGAGCTAGCTCATAAATGCTTTCTTTAGTATTATGGTTTTTAAAACAAAAATCGTGAAAAGCTTGACCATCTTTAATTCCTTCACTTTGGCAGGCTTTTTTATTAGACTTAAATAAATTTACAGCACCTGTGTTTGTACGTTTTTTTTGCGTCTCGAGGATTTTTCTTCGGGTTAATTTTTCTTCTGTTTCTGCGTAAGCAATCTTTTCATCAACCATATTGACGGTCTTTGTTTTTTCAATTGTTGGAAGGTTGTCGTAAAGAGAGATAATTGAATTACAAGACTTAATATGTGCAGTTTTAAGGTCTTTATCGTAAAAGTAACTGCTTATTGTTCCAATATTTTCTCCTAATGATTGAAAAAGTTTTTTGTTTAAACCAAATAACTTCTTCGCCTTAATATTTGTTCTTTCTCCTTCTGAGTGAAAAAAATCACGTAGAGTCATTTCTTTTTTTGTTTCGATATTGCAAATAAAAGGCTCGTGAAGAAGATATAGATCCTTCTCCACCGCCTTAAAAGCCGCATCTTGCTCTGCCCAGAATGTTTCAACCTCGTCAGGTGTTGCATTGTATTTGACGCCTATTGTTGAGAAGTCGAAGGGTTCTGTGGCTTCACGTTCTTTCGGG
>JAUHZY010000009.1 GCA_030425825.1 Alphaproteobacteria bacterium | reverse complement strand
TTCCGATAATGTATTTTATGGTCACTAACTACGTTTTGTGCTAACTTACAGGTAGTTTTTGAAAATTTGACGTCTTTCGCCCTGCAAAACAAAAAAGGAGGCGTATTTTGATGGAACAGGAATTGTCGCAGGCAATCCGCGTTAAAAACGCATTAAATAATCTCATTGAACAAGAAGAATCAAAATATATTCATGCCGCCACCAGCGACAATACCCGCCGTGCGTATCAGCTTGATATTGCGCATTTTCTGAAAGAGGGTGGTGAGTTGCCGGCAAGTGCGCAACGTATCGAAGACTATCTCAAAAAATGCGCTCCCGTTTACAACCCACGAACCTTAGTGAGGCGCGTGACGGCATTGCGTCAGTGGCACAAATTAAAACAGCTCGATGATCCGACCCAAAGCCCACGAGTCAAAAAAACCTTGCGCGGGATTTTGCGCTTACACGGCAAACCACGTAAACAAGCGCCGGCGTTGAAGCTCTCTGAACTCGATCAGATGATGCATTATATTAAGGAGCATCCTTCGTTAATTCATACCCGCAACAAAGCATTATTGCTCGTTGGCTTTTTTGGTGCCTTTCGCCGTTCAGAATTAGTGGCACTGACGTGGGAGCAGGTGCAGTTTGTCAGTGATGGCATGTTGATCACCCTGTGGCGCAGCAAAACCGATCAAACCGGGGAAGGGCAGCGTTGCATTATCCCCTTCGGCGATGAATTACGTTGTCCAGTTCGTGCACTAATTGATTGGCGGCAAGCATCGAATCAATTTGAAGGACCGATTTTTCGGCGGATTTTAAAGACCGGTGAGATAGGTCAGAAAGGACTAAGTGATCGCTACGTCAATCAAATCGTACAACAAGTTGCAAAAAATATTGGTTTACCGCATGCCGATCACATGAGCAGCCACTCTTTGCGTCGGGGTTTTGCCACCGAAAGTGCACGCCTCGGCGCATCACTACCGGCCATTCAACGCCATGGGCGATGGCGGTGTACGAAAACGGTGTTGGAATATATCGAAGCAGGGCGGGAGTTTTCCGATAGTGCGGTGAATGTCTTATTTAACTTTTGAGGCTAGGGGGTCAGGCCAAAAATGCAGTATTTAAATCTTGACCACTACCTGTATTCAAATGAAACAATATTGCTATGTTAATAGGGCTGGATCTTTTAAGTCAATAACGTTACTCTTGCTCATGGCGTGTCTCCTTAATTAGTTGTTTGTTGCTAAAACAAATTAATCAGATACGCCGCTTTTTTTCAAACACCAGATTCAAGCATAACTCCCTATTCAGACAGTTCTTTCAAACATTGTTTTGGTTCTGCTTTCCACTTTTTAGCATTCATCTCAAACTGTGGTGTTTGAGATAATTTGCTCAAATAGGGTTGATAGTGAATTACTTTTGCATGACCATGATCTGACACTTCTAGTAGCATCGTGTCATTGATTTTAGTTGAATAGTGTTTTATGGCTAATAATTTTTGTCCATTTCGCAATCCAGCTTTGTATGCTTGAGTATCAATTTGTACACCTGATATTATGTTAGACTGTTTCGAATTATGAACGTCAAGTCCAGGAGTATAAGGTGCAATGTTTTTATAGACTAAATCCACACAAGATCCCAGGGAGTTTTTATTCGGAACAATCACTTTACCATTGTTAATATAGGATTGAATTTGAGGAAAGATAGATGTCTTCGTATAGTTTTTATAGACATGATCCATTTTCTCAAATGTAAGATTAGACTTCCCAGGGTTTTTCCCATTGATAAGCTGTTTCATCATGGTGTCTAATGAAGCATGATGATGAGTCGATGAAAGAATGGTTGCGTTCCAATTGTGAGCTAATATCTCGCCTTGCTGGTAAGGATATCTTTCTAGTGCTAAATCTTTCCACATATCGATTTTTGAAAATTGACTGCTTGTTAGACCTAAAGCACCCGAATGATAGTAGCTATTGAGTAGTGTGTTATATTGGTCAATATAATATTGTGGGGTGATGATCCCCAACCTAAGGTTAAATTTCATTCCATAATAGTTAGTAAATCCTTCTATAAACGATGCTGTTTTTACCCAAGCTGAATTTTGTAAACCCTTGAAAATCTTTTTGCTATTCCAATTGTGAAAATACTCGTGTGATAGTGTATCAAAAACAGGGGCGTTAAATGAACAGCCCGCACAGCGAAACATGACAAACATGTTGTGTTGGCTTACGCCACCAACCGGTTTATTTGGCAGTGGCGCAATGGGTGTTTGATCATGCCAAGGTATTAAAGTGATAAAATAATAGGGTTTGTTTTTTACACCCCAAAACTTTCTCTCGTAAGACACAATTTTTACAGCATTTTTGATAAAATTATTATGCGTTGGCCAATCCCCTAAAAAGCCGAACCATAATTTACCTGTTCTATGCGGTATCTTAAATATAATGCTAAAACAGTGGGTTGCAGCCCAATGAAAATTTAGAGTTATTGTGCTAAAATAACTCTTATGAAGAGCGTTACAGTATTTATATGCGCATGGATTCGTGTGATGATCAGATTATCAAGGCCGGGTGGTGCTAAAGCGATAGCAGCAGAAAATATGGTGCTTCGACAACAGCTCATCACATTATCCCGTAAACACAAGCGTTCCCCGAAATTAAAAATATCAGAACGAATTTTGTTTGGTGTCCTTTCAAGCTGGATTAATCCGAGACGATTAGCTAGAGTTTCAATTATTCTTAAACCGGCTACCATCCTTAAGTTTCATAGGGCCTTGGTGAAACGTAAATACAGTTTATTGTTTTCAAACAAAACACCTAAAAAACCAGGACGAAATGGCCCACCCGATGAATTAATTAAATTGATCCTTGAAATGAAAACTCGTAATCCACGGTTCGGGTACCTTCGTATTGCAATGCAAATAAAAGAAGCATTCGGAATTGAATTAGACGAAGGAGTTATTCGTAGAGTTTTATCAAAGCACTTTAAAACAACACCAGAAGACGACGGACCATCATGGCTTACCTTTATCGGGCATATGAAAGACAGCCTTTGGTCTGTAGATATGTTTCGCTGTGAGTCAATCTTTCTAAAATCCCACTGGGTGATGCTAGTAATGGATCAGTTCACTCGAAGAATTATAGGCTTTTCTGTCCATGCTGGTGATATGGACGGTGTTGCTGTTTGCCGCATGTTTAATAAAATTATTACTGGTAAAAGTCTTCCTAAATACATAAGCACAGATAACGACCCACTATTTCGCTTTCATCGTTGGCAAGCTAACCTGAGAATCATCGATATTATTGAAATAAAAAGTGTTCCTTATACGCCAACATCTCATCCTTTTGTTGAGCGGTTAATTGGAACAATTCGCCGTGAATTTCTTGACAACATTTTATTTTATAACGAGAATGATCTTCAACATAAATTATGTGAATTTCAGCTCTATTATAATAGTAAGCGTGGCCACAGTTCGCTAGGCAGAACAACGCCTGTAAACCAGGCCAATGAAAATCGACCTAATGTATTTCCCATTAATAAATACCGATGGAAAAAAATGGCGCGTGGTTTATTTGACTTGCCAATAGCAGCTTAGATTAGAAAGCGCATAGCACAGCATTAATAATAAAGCGAAGGTTCTAAAACAACGTTCCTATGGTATTTTCAATGTAAAACACCTGTTTCAAAGGTTGCATTTGGATCTTTCCGGATATCGGTTATTTGGCTTGGTATCAGTGGGTTAGTATTCACGGGGAAAGGCGGAGAGCCGATTAAAAGCAGCTCGCTCTAGAGGGCGCTTGGGCGGTCGGCCACCACTACTCAAGCCAGAAGAAGTTAAAAAAATGTTAGCGCGATACGATGAGCAAAAATTGACTGTTGATGAGATTTGTAAGATCTTTAATATCAGTAGGCCATCATTCTACAACTATCTCAATAAGCGCAAAGCGGAAAAAGCAGCCATACAATCAGGCTGACTGGCAAATATTAAACAGGGGTGCAATCTGACGCACGTATCCTGGTTGTACCCGTTTATAAAGCCCAATTTTTGCTTTAATTATAATATCCTAATCCTTCTTCGTAGCTTCCTTGATAAAAGTGCTCCCATTGATAACTACAATCTGGGCATGAATCCGAATCAAATTGACTTGTATGCTGCCCAGCAGAATAGGTTAACCCCGCGGTAAAAGTTAAGTGCTCTAGCTTTTCTGGCGCATTAATATCAGTATATGTTACTTGTATATGATCTAACTCATATAGATACTTGTCATCTACCTTTATTGGATGAGTGTCACTTTTGCCATTACGTTTGTCGCCATCGAATGGGCCATTAACCGTAATTGTGAAATAAGCATTTAGTCCCTTTACGTGGATGGGTCCACAAGTGGATGTATAATTAAGTCCATCTGTATCTGTGCTGACTTTTTTTACATCGTAAATTATTATCCCCTTGTTGGATTGTAGTCTAATGTCGTATGTATGAGTTTGATTTCCTGCATAAGCGAGCGGTGCTAAGCAGGTGAAACCCGCAATTAAACATAACAGCTGTACAAAAAATATATATGTCATGCTGGGGCGCCCTTTAGTAAAATGCTTTAGGTTTGATCATAATGATCCAGAAATATACATAATTATTGAGAATATGTCAAACATAACTCAGTTTAATGTACTATTAATGTTATTATGGATCATATTTCGATCAGAAGTTATTATTCTTTAGGGGGTACCACGATCTTTGTTGTACGAACAATAATTAGATGATTTATTTTGTAAATCATCAGGTTATGCGGCCCTCTCCGTTTCAAGCCAGCGCTGACGCATCTTACCTCTGCCGACACCCAATTTAATGAGGATTTTACAAACTATCTTTAAAAATAGACTTTTCTACTAGTTTCGCACAAAAAAGTGGAAATTAATGCCGTTATTTTATCTCATTTCTGCTTCTAAAACGAGAGCGCTTCTCAGCCAACTTTGCTGATACAATATCATTATTTTAAAAACATGAAAATAACTATTCCATTTGCAAACAGAGCTGTGAATATTGCTTACTTTGAACTTCATACCACTCCTGTGATAACCACGGATTAAATAACGTGCTTTTTATCAACTTCATGGTTGCCGAACAGCCTAATGACTTTACATACTTCTTTATTACTTTAGAAAACTCGCTTATAGCATTTAAAGCAAGACCAAGTCGCATCAAATAATGAAACCCCTGCATTGCATTTAACTGGTAAGCAAAGGCATGTTTGTATTCGCACCCTCTGTTCTTCATTGTATTGATACTGTCTTCAACCAGCTCTTTTTTACGCGCTCCTAAATTAATAAGCTCATGCACGTTATCGTCGCTAATAGGCATGCTAGAAATCCAAGCACGCTCTGAATATTTATCTTCTATTTCACCCGTTAGTTTATTCACTTCCTGATAATGCTCCATGCAACCTACTAAGTGAATCGTCAAATCACCTGAAAAACCATCATGCAAATTATTTTCCCAATAAAAGGTTTGATAACGTTCACGATACATAGACTGCCCTGGTATTTGGAAGCTATATTTTTTAGCTGAATTTAGTATTTTTGCGAGCGATTTTAATTGTTTTTTAGAAAAACGAATAATAAATTCCCATTGACTTGCCTTCAGTAACTCCATAATTCCCGTTGTAGAAAACATGGCATCACCCAATATCATCAGCTTTAGTCGCGGAAAATAACGCTTTAATCGTAAGGCCAGGCGTTCGAAGGCTGTTGTTTCGCTATCCTGCTTCCCATCGGGTGCGTCAAATTGGTTGGTGTTACGATAGAGAAACTCACTCATTAGTGGTATCGAAAGACCATTTTTAAAGGTTAAATTCGCCTCAATAACATACACGTATTGTTGCTTGCGTTTATTATCTTCGCCGCCTACCACACGCTCACACCATCTAGGATCTTGCAACACTCCGTCACGATAAAGCTTTTGTGCTCCATCAACAGTAACAGGTAAACATCCATTAATTAGGAGCTTTTTGAATTTTTTATTGCGTATAAGATCTCGAATCAGGTAAATGTTCGCTTCTTCAATATCCTGAGGGTTGGTTTTTTCTAAAAATCTTGTTAGTGTACAGGCATGGGGAAGTGAATCGATGTTTGTAAATATTGATTTTAACTGATTGAATACAACAGTGCTGGATAGCTCACGATTCATCTCTCTACAGGAAGAGATTTTAAAAACAAAGGCCAACAACCCATACAGCATTAACACTGTTTTTTTATGGGTGATGCGTCCAGGCTTTCTTGGATCAGGGATCTGTGAAAATTTCCTCAGCAAGCTGGGCAATAATTTCTTCCAAGCTCGAATTTGATCTTGTAATAAATTGGCACGGTACCCTTTCTCTTCTTCGACTGACTGAAACGTGCATTTACGATTATGTGCATTTGTACGATGAGTGATTTCACCATAATTAGCGACAATATTTTCATGAATTTTTTTATGGCCTGTGTTAATTTTATTTTTTAAATTATCTACCCAGCCCCACTGTAACAACGGTGACTGCTTAAGCTGATTAAGCCGATCCAGTGCACTTAAGGTTCGTTCTGTCAGTGATGGTTTTGCGTCTTTGGGTTGAGCCACCACGATTTTGGGGAATAAAAGTGGAGCCGGTTGTTTCGGAAAACCTTTCCATAGCTCGGCAATTATTTTGGCCGTTTCCTTTTTTTCTTTAACAGCCTCAAGCAGATCTGGATTTTCATTCCAATATTGTGTCATCATATCATCACATTCGCGAACCCGCTTGTTTAAATCAAATGATGGACTGCAGTCATCCCGTGCATTTTTTGATTTCATAATGGTGCTTCCTCGTTGAAAATGGAGTGAAAGTTAAGCAATTGGTCATAGAATAACGCGAAAGGCTGATTAGTGGGAACTACTAAGTATCTGATTTATAGTAGGAGAAAATTTGATGCAGCAGCGCTGCTAGCGATAAAGCCTGTAGACTTTCGCAAGCAAATCGACGGTTTAGTAGCGCTGTGTGAAAATCAACTCAAGCTTGAGCCCCATTCAGGCACGCTGTTTGTGTTTATCAACCGTGCTCGCACGATG
>JAUHZY010000003.1 GCA_030425825.1 Alphaproteobacteria bacterium | reverse complement strand
AATTAGAGTTCAAATAGGGTTCATGTGCTACGCCGAATTTTGCGCCCCCCACCTAAAAGATCTCTAACAGGGTTCTTTTAGGGTTCGCAGAACGGTAGGAGAGATCACTATGGCACAGAGAGGGCTCAATTGGAGTTCAATTAGGGTTCAAACCAGCCTGTGAGTTTATGCAAATACAGTTATTGATAATAATCATATTAACCTTGACTTCGAAACAATGAATATATACATTACTATGTAAAGCTTAATCACAACCATATAAAGGAATAGTGGATGAATCCGAAAATGCTAACTGCAGAAGCCTGTGATTTCTTAAAAATCTCTCTTCCTGCTCTCCATAAGCAATTAAAAACAAAGTCTTTAGACTACAAAAAAAGCCAAAACAAAATCCACTTTACGCATGAGACCGCTCGTAAAATCTTCAAACTCAAATTTAATCCATCATGCTGGAGTTGGCAAAATTTAAAAGGCGGTGTTGGTAAAACACACCTATCGTTTGCCACTGCCATCAGATTATCATTATACGGCGCGAGAGTTGCTGTAATTGACCTCGATCAACAAGGTAACTTTACACAAGCATGTGGAATAGATGCAGAAAACCACCCCGTTCTTATTGACCTAATAACAGAGAAATATGATATTTTAGAAAGCATGGTTCCTGTAACCAATGGCTTAGACATATTGCCCAGCAGGATTGAAAATGCGCTTCTTGACAATCTTTTTGCAATAAATAGCTTACCTATCGATAGAGAAATAAAAAAACGTGTTAATCAGCTAAAGGAACAATATGATTTTATCTTCATAGACTGTCCACCATCATTAGGGCAAGCAGTCTCTGCAGCATCTCTAGCTGCAGATCATATCATTGTACCCGTTGACCCAGAAAGGTTTTCCCTGTCTGGTTTAAGTGTCACACTTAAAGAGCTGGAAAGAAATGTATCAGAAAAGTTTGAAACGAAACTAGATATAAAGATAATACTCAATAAGTTTGATGCTCGCACATCACTTTCCCACTCTATTTTACAGACTTTATTCAATGATCCAGACTATCAGTCTCGGCTATTTAAAACCTTTGTGCGCACTAGTCAGGAATTACCCAATACCGTAGCTAAAAATAAAACTATCTTTGATTCGCTCAAAAACTCAAGTGCCAGAGAAGATATCGATCTTTTGGCAAGAGAGCTAATAGAGATTACTCGAATTAATGAAGCAGAACACAATAGTCATGAGAACCAAACAAGTGATGTTGTGGTAGCTATCTAGGCATAAGGAGAGACTAGTGCCAAGAATAGACGATAAAAAAGTTCAGAGTAAAATTTTCAAGAAAAAAGAATACCGCAGTTGGGATAATAATATTGTTGATAAATTAAAGATCAAAGAATCGGCAGGTGACAAAAAAATACCAACAAACAATGTTTCATCTATTTCTGAAGCACATCAAATAAGTAGCGATAAAGTTATACAAAACCCAAATAGTCACCTTCAAGAAATAGAGCTCAATAAGGGTTCAAAAGGGGTTCATAAAGAGTCCCAAAAGAGTTCTGATAGGGTGCAAAAAGGGTCTGATAAGAGCTCTATTAGAGTTCAACAAAGGTTCAATAGAGGTTCTATTGAGGTTCCGGAGAACCCTAATGAGAGGGTTCATTTAGAGTTCATAACTAACGTTAAAAACATACGAGAAAACATAGTTAAACTAACTGGGAATGAAAAAAAGCTTTTCTCTATTATTATCAATATGTGCTCAATCAAAGGCAGTCTATGCACCGGAGAGATTGCAGGAGGTAACCTAAATGAGATGATTGGAACAACCCGAAATGGAAGAGAAACTGCCTTAAAAAGACTATGTAGAAAGGGACTAGTCAAAAGACAGAAAGTCAGAAGAGGTGTAAGAGGTGCATTAAATTTAATGGTAACTGAAGCGATCAAGTCAGAAGCTTTAAATTACTTCAATACACATAAGTCCCAAGAAGAAATTCTACAAAGCTTAGGGGTAATTAGGGTTCACAATAAGGGTTCAACTGGGGTTCAATTAGGGTCCGATGAGTTTGTACATAGTAGTAGTAATATAAATATTAATACTACTAATAAAAACGACCTCCCTGACGAATGGTTAAATATCAATATTGAACCTCTACAGGATATTGGCTTTTCAAAAACGCAATTACAGCAACTACAATCTAAAAATCTCAACTCCTCAGACATTGTACAGGAATCGATCAATCACTTTGCTTATGGTTTAGAGAAAAATCCTAAATTTAAAAATTACTCTGAACCACTAAACGTGTTAATGGGTGTATTGCGAAAGGGAAACGCATGGATTGAACAGGGTTACAGATCACCACAGGTACGTGCTCAAGAAAGATTACTAGAATTGAAGAAAGCTGAAAGAGAGCGTATTAAAAAAATGAATGAAGAAGCTTATATGCTTGCACTTGATGAATGGAAAGAAGAATTAACCCAAAAAGAAATAGAAGAGATTGCACCAACTAACAGAGGGAAAGGTGACATTATGCCACAAAATGTCAAACTGAGTAATTACTTCAAGGAGCACATATGGCCTGAGAAAAAGCCGGAATATATTGCTGGGTAATTTTTGTTAGAGACTTGTCATTGCTCAGTATTTTTCATTTGTGAAAAATTTGTTGAGTTTTATTAGCTAAGGTAACTTAAATTTTGTACTTATGATTAAATAATGAGAAAGTAGGTGCAATAGTTAATTTATTTTGAACCATTAATCAGTCAATGGTTTGTCTTGTAAATTATGAGGATGGGTAAAAATATAATGTATGAAGAAAGTTTTAGACACACAGTTGTTACTGAGGACTTGAATGAGTTTGGAGTAATTGATCACGTCAAAATATTTCTAATCATTGAAGAGAAGTTTATGCTAATGCTTGATTCTCTAGGGATTAACGTGGATACATATTTATCTCGGGGTGACGGTTTTTCACTTATTTCATCGGATATGGAAAACTTATACCCATTCAAATTGGGAAATATGTTGGTAATGTCGTTGTCAGTTATTGTAAATAGAGACGGGACATTAATTGTAAAAACTAAAATCCCTTCACCTGATGGAACCGAGAGTGTATTTAAAAATTTATATAAATTTGTTGATAAAGATAAAGTTATATTCGTTCCTAAGCCCCTTAGTGCAATAAGTAAGATTTTAGAGGGACATGAAGAATTCAGGTACGGTTAATACTTTTTTTGTTTCATAGTCAATGAATGCAAGAGTTGTAGATGCGAGGCATACACAAGTCTCATTTTGATTTTTAATATCATATATCATATCTACCCTGGCTTTACTAATGTCTCCTATACCTACTTGAATACTTAGCATATCGCCGTGAAAGCATTCTTTAAGATATTTTACGGCGAGAGCAGAAAGAATAAGGCTTCTCCCTTGTATATCGAACTCTGAGTGCCCGAAATGTTTTAAAAAACGGACGCGTGCTTCGTGAATAATACCTACCATACGGTCATTTCCCAAATGGCGACCATAATTAATGTCAGTGATCAGAACAGGGATATCAGTAGAAAATAAAAACGTTTTAGGTTTTTGTATGCTGATTTTCATTGGTTTCCATGAAAGTTATTTAAAGTTGGAGTAATATATCATTCAATCAGATGAATCTAAAGAGGATGCCTATCATGCAGCTAGAGGGGAAAGGGGTACTAGTTACAGGTGGAACGTCAGGTATTGGTCGAGCAACTGTAATAGAGTGTGTTAGAAATGGTTCTAAGGTGGTTTTCTCAGGGAGAAACGACAATCGAGGAAAAGAGCTTGAAGCAGAGCTAAATACTGATACTAACAGTGTATTATTTGTGAAGACGAATGTTAGGGAACAGCAAGATGTAGATAATCTCTTTAGTAAAACTATTAATTTTTTAGGTCGTATTGATGGCGCGTTTAATAATGCTGGGATTGATGGGGAGGTTTCACCTTTTTCTTCGTCAACCAGGGAAAACTGGGATAATGTGATTGATACTAATCTCAATGGTACATGGAATTGCATGAAAGAAGAAATTGACCATATGCTAGAATGTGGTGGAGGAAATATTGTAAATATGGCATCTACTTCGGGGTTAGTTGGAAATGGCTTTGGGTTAAGTGCATACGCAGCAAGTAAGTTTGCTATAGTGGGGCTTACAAAATCAGTAGCACTAGAGTATGCAAAGAAAAATATACGGGTTAATTGCATTTGCCCAGGGTTTGTTGAAACTCCTATGATCGAGTCTATTATCGATAAGCAACCATCAATGCGTCGACGATTTGTTGCTTGTCACCCAATGGGTAGGCTTGGTACTCCTAATGAAATAGCAAAGGCAGTTGTGTATATGTTATCAGAAAACTCATCGTTTATGACTGGCCACAGCATGGTGTTAGATGGTGGATTGACAATTTAATTACGAAAGGTAGTATTTTGATGGTCTTTCAAGAGGATTGCATCTCGAAGTGAAGAGAGAGTATTCCAAAACATGTTCTGTCCATTAACGTCAAGAAAATGTTTGTAGAAAGAAGTATCACTTTTCTCTCCACCAAATGCTAATGTTTCCCTACAGCCATTTCCTTTCGCTCCATAGCCAAAACCATGAGCGATGTTATGCTCTTCTCTTATACCAACAACATTTCGTTGTTGTATATTTTTAGGGTGGGCATAACACCAAGGTAAAAAGATTTGTCCACAGTTGATTGAGTCAAGGTATTGAAAAGCATGCAAGAAAACAGGACAATCATTAATTAGCCGATCGCCAATAAGTATATCTTGCCAGTCCCAATTTGAAGAGTAGACATATTTTATATTAGAGTTTAGATCTTCATACATGTAAATTAGGTAAGTGCAACCAATTTGTTGTGACAAAGTTCTGTAAACAGATAACGCAAGTTGGTTATTACAATTCGAATACCGTAGGACAATAGATTTGTCTTGTATTATATATTTATGGCGTTTAATAATCTCAAGTCTATTATTTTTCATGTTGCAGGTAAACTCGCTCTGGAGCACATTGATTTAACAGATCCCTGTTTCCTTATCCAAACTACTTCTGCAGCTGAAGCTATTTTAACATCTAAAAGAATGGGCTCGTCTTCTGAATCAAGGTCAAACGAAATTAAATTGAAAGAGTAACTACTTGAGGAGTATAATAACTTCTTAACAAGTGTTACACCGTCAGTAGTTTCAATAACACAAACCTTTCCTGATAATTCTAAAATTTGATCACTATATAATCTTGTGCCGCCGACATAATCACCAATTTCTAAGAGGGGATACATGGAATTATCAGAAATCAAAGTAACTATGGGGTCTGGGTTAATTGTCTTAAAAGACTCAATTTCTCTAAAAATATTCATTTCAGTATGAAGGGCATTGTCGCAATTAGTGATAAAGCTTGGTAAGGATCCCTCTCCTGTGAGTAACCAGGCAGTTGAACATAGAACGCCTTCTGATAAAAAAGCTTTGCTTAGCTTCTCTGCTCCCCTAAGGGATAGAGGATTTCTTTCAAGCTCCCATGATTGAAGTGTGTTGTAGTTGATAGAAAATCGTTGCTCTACTTCTTTACGATCGAGTCCGGTTAAATATCTTGCAAATTTTATTCTTTCAGATGCTTTTTGAAGTTTGATCATTATGCTGTCATTTAAAATTAAATATAAGGGAAAAGAATACAGGAGAATATGCGGGGTGTCATGCAAAAGAACCAGAGACGTGTATATACTGGCCTCTGATGTGTATAAAAAAAGGAATATATACATTCTATATGTATTTAGGTAATATGTGCATTTTAAAAATAAAGAAAGAACTAGACCAAAGGGAAAATAAAGGTGTTCGAATCATTAATGAATATGCAGAATACAGATATACAAGATATATCAGAGTATAGCGATCTATCTGAGATTTGGGAAAAAAAGGAATACCGAGTTTATCCTACGGCTATTCTAGAGTATCTAAGACAAGACCATCGAATTAATGATGCTGAACACCTTTGCTGGTTATATTTACTCGATATGGCTTACTTTGAAAATGAGTGGGTAATAAAAAGATCACGAGAGCAGATAGCTCAAGACTTGAGAAAACAACCTCGAACAATATCACGTATTCTAAGGAAACTTGAGGAATGTGGTTATATTATGTCGCGGCGGCAATGCGGTGATATATCTGAATATGCTGTTCGTTTTCCAAAGGAAGCTGTCGACAAAATAATGATCGAAATGCCAAACCGAAAAAAAGCAGCAAAAATTAATACTGGCTCAAATACCACCAAATCTATTAAAGAAAACTTTCATGAAGTATTGCCAAAAGTGGCAAGGGGTGTTGCCAGATTTGGCACTAATACTATTAATAATACTATGTTAACTAACAACAACTGCGCAGGAAATATTGTAAATAAAAAAAACGAGATAGCAAAACCGGTTGTTGTTGGAGATTTGAAAATACATTCTGAAAAAAATAAGAAACAGTTAGAAGAAAACCAAAATCATATTGAAATGATCACCAGCCAATTAATTGCAGAAAAAGATCGAATTAAGCGGTATGACTTAACGAAACAGCGTAATGCTTTGGAGTCTGAAAATGAACGAATCATCATGAATGAAAATCAGAAATTTCAGAGACAGCAGCAGAAAAGTGAGCGTGCTGCTGAACAAAAGCAATATATTAATGATCCAAGCTACATGAGCAATAAACCCGGTGCAAGAAGCGTCTCAGACTTTCAACTCAAACGTATTCAGCATAGCTTAGAGAAAATAGGGCAACTGAGTCATCAGCTGGTTAATGAAGTCGTGTATGAAGTGAGGTTTGGTTCACTTTGTGTAGCAAGAGATAGTCAACGTGAAACCGCAATTGATTACGCGATTAATATCGCGATGAAGCTTGTGCGTGAAGGTAGATGGAGAACGCCAGTTGGGATACTGGAAAAAATATCAGTGACTGAGGCGCATGCTGTTGGCGGTGCTGGCATTAGAGAGCAGTGATAATAGATATGTCATATGAAAAGCTGCTGCCGATAAGAGACTTTCTAGAACGCTACAAAGGCAATGATAGAATTTTAATACCCGATTCTGATTTGGGTGATCTTGTGAGTCTGTTTGCAGAGATTACCAATATCTACATGGATATGTCATGGCGCAATCCGTTGAGTGTGATGGAAACACTCACAGTGGCGTTATGTTTGGTTATATCGAATCAAGATGAAGCAGCGTATATATTGAGAAGCTCAAAAAACACAGTCAAGACCTATCAAGCACGCGCGAAAATTAAATTAAATACCGAATCAAAAATAGCGTTAATTAGTAAAGCAATTCATACGGGTTTAATCACAATTCGTTAGCTTCGGACAAATAAAACCCATCTTTGTCACCCGTTGGGTGACAGACAAATATAAAATAGCCGTATACAATCTTCGTAAAAATTTAATAAAATTTAAAACGGGGAAATAATATGCCTGAACTGACATTAAATCTACCACTAAATATCTATTCAAAATTAGAATCATTATCGAAAAACTATTTTAGGACGCTAGAAGAGCAAGTGTTGTATTGCCTTGATCAAGGATTAAAAATGCAACGGCATATGTCAGACAGTGATACAGCGTTACTAAAAGTGTTGGCGGAGCTATACGAAAAAAAAAATATGAAAAAGGTATCGGATTGAAGAGTAAAGGGGAAGGTCAAAATGAGATATCTAGATTATAAAAGTACATATCTTCTTACAGTACTGATGCTATTTCCAGTCGCATATTTTTCAAGTTTGAGGAAAGATCTTCTATCAACCGCTCTAGGCGACCTCATTGGCTTTCTAAATTATACTCCTAAAAAATCAGCCCCTGTAGTTTTCATTATTGGCATTAAGTGCGGAAGGAGGTGGTGTCTATGAAAAACCTACTATGGGCGTTAATAAACTGTTTTATTATTTTAATAGTATCAATGGTGATGGTCAGTTGTTCTACAAAATATCAAAAGAAACTAAATAAAAATATCTTTGCAATTCAAAAAAATAAACGGCATAAGGGAACAAATTATGTTTACGAATAAAAAAAAGAGGATGAGATGAAAAAGAAACTTAGCAAGATGTTTTCGCGAACTATTTCTTATTTAACATTTGCCTATGGGGTTTTTGTCTGCAATTTGTGCCTTGCTGGTGAGGCGAAAGACCCATTATATGACTCTGTCAGACCACAGGTTGAGGCGTTGTTTGGTCCAGGTTCAACAGTAGCTTATTGTATTTATGTGGCAGAAATAATATTAGGAAGTGTGTTATATATCAAAAACAAAAATCCTTTAACTTTAGTAGGAGTACCTATAATAGTGATATTTACTAGCGCGATGTTCAAGTATATAGGAGGGTGATTATTATGAGCAGTAAGAGAGGACTGTATCTTGTTCCAAAAACGTTGGATGCAGAGTTTAGAGTTTTAGGATTGACACTAGATGAATTTGTTCCATCGCTTTTCTTTACTGTTTTTTTCTTTTTGTTGGGTAAGGTTGTGCTTTCAATTGTATTGCCAGTTATTACAGTGGTGTTAATTAAGATGGTTAAACAAGGGCAAAGAAGCTCGTGGCTTATTAATCTGTGTCACTGGTATTTGCCAAAAGCAGTGATGACTAATTTTCTTCGTAGCACACCACCTTCACAAAATCGCGAATACATTGCTTAAATATCGGAGCTGCTATGGAGTACAAACAGGCCAAATCATTGATTGCAAAATTAGCTCGACAAATAAAGCTGTTGAGCATAAGTGTCGCAGGTCTTCTCATTTGTAATGCGATTCTTGGGCTCTTGTTATGGCATCAATCCAATCGGCGTGATATTGTTTTGATTCCATCCAGTCTTTATCAAAAAGCAAGCATCACGCAAGATGGTGTTAGCGCCTCATATTTAGAATCGATGGCAATGATGCTGACAAACGATCGCCTAAATATTACGCCAAAAAACGTGCAAGGCAGCAATCAGAATTTATTGCAATTCGTTGCCCCTGAGTTTTATGCGGCCTTTAAAGCACAATTAGCTTTTGACGAACAAACCATCACTGATGATAAGGTCGCTTCTTCGTTTTATGTCAACCACATACAGCCTAACCCTAAAGCATTGATGGTATTGATGCACGGACAATTAAAGCGTTGGGTGGGGGAGCGACTCATAAGTAATGAAGCTAAAACTTATCGATTAACTTTTTCAAAAAATGGCACAGTACTGCTACTGAAGTCGTTTGAAGAAATAAAAGGGGAGGCTAGATGAAAGCACTATTCATTATAATGGGGCTAATGTTGTCACCACTTGCATTAGCGGATAATACTACTACGATCAAACCCGTATCCATAACCATTGCTAATGATAATCAGGCAAAAATCATCTTGTCGAACCAAGACATTAATCGACTGTTTGTGATGAAAGACAAAATTTCAAGCCTGAATGCACCCAATAACCGTGTGATTGCGCATAACGACCAGTTTGGTTCTATCTTTATGAATGTGATTGGTAAAGAGCCATTTACTGCCTTTATTACCACGCAAAAAGGGCGTCACTTTTCTTTGTTTGTTTTACCTAAAAGTGAACCCGGTGTAACCGTTCGCTTTCTCCCAAAAACAAAAATTATTCGCTATTACCGTCATCACACAGTGGCTGCGCGTCGCTTTGAACAATCATCAGCTTATGAAAAAACATTGGTTAATCTGCTGCGAGATGTGATGTTATCACAATCGCCACCAGGCTATACAGCGATTTCACCGAGTGCTTTTAATCAGGTCAGCGCATTGCAGCTGCCTAAATATATTGAGGGGAGAAAATTTCTAAAGGAGAGGGTGAGAGCAGGTTATTTGGGTGGTGAGTTAGCGGTGCGAGTTGTGCGAGTGACAAATAGTGGAAAACAGGCAACTACTTTGGTTGCCAGTGAATTTTATATGTCTAATGTTAGGGCAGTCGCTATTGGAAAAGAAACCTTGCGGCCACACGAGTCCACCAATATTTATGAGGTGACCTCCAATGCTTAAATTGAAACAGATCAAGCAATTTTTCATGAGTGCCGAAGAACAGGAGACTAATCTCAATCGATTTATGAAAAAAAAGCAGAACATTATTGGATTTTGTGTGCTAGTTGTACTGATTGTGATGACAATGGTCTTGCATAGCTTGTCGCATAAAAAAGTACGACACACGATGCCTTCCCAGCTCAAAAAAACAACAGTCGTTGATGGTGTGCTGTCAACCGATTTTACGCAAAAAAATGAATTATCCGCTTTGGAGCAACAGCAGCAACAGGTGGATCGTTTGCGCAATGAGATTCAAAAATTAAAAAAATCATCAGCCTCTGAAAAAATCAATCAAGCGGCACATCATGTAGCTTTAATAAAAGAAGTTAGAAGTATTTTAGCAGATCGTGAAATGAAAATGAAACCCGATACAAAAAAGATAAAAAGCATAAGAAAAACGAGTGGTGTTCCATTTTCAAGCGCCAGTCAATCAGAATTACCTAACAAAGAAATGCCTGTACCCACGCACCCACTGGAAACGATTCAGTTTCATTACGATAGCCCAACGTTGCATCAAGTGGCTTATCGATCAAAAAATACATTCCACCACCATCCAAAAACACCCAGAACCTATGTGCCTGCAGGCACGTTTGCAAAAGCAGTATTGTTGGAGGGGGCTGATGCGAACGCTTCAGTCAATGGGCAATCCGACACCGTCGGTATTCTCGTTCGAATTTTAGATAACGGTACCTTGCCCAATGGTCATCGGAGTCATTTAAAAGGGTGCTTTGTATTGGCAAGTATATATGGCGATATTTCGAGTGAACGAGGTGAAGCGCGACTCACTAAATTAAGTTGCACACGCCGGGATGGGACTATTTTAGAGAAAAAAGTACAGGGATATTTAAGTTTTGCTGGTAAAGAAGGCATTAAGGGAACGGCCGTGATGCGCAACGGAAAAATACTCATGATGGCAGGCGTATCTGGTATGCTAAGTGGCATTGGTTCGGCCTTGCAACAATCCACTCAAACACAAAGTATTTCACCGCTCGGTGTGACATCAACCGTATCGCCAAGCAAAATTTGGCAAAACGGTGCGTATGGTGGTGCTAGCACGGCGATGAGTCAATTGGCGCGTTACTACATTCAGCGTGCTGATCAGTATCACCCAATTATCGAGATTGGTTCTGGCACAGTAGCAACGATTATTTTTCAAAGTGGCTTTTCATTGATTGATGAAGAGAACAATCAAAATAATGCTAGCACTAGTTCAACGACTCACGCCGTTGCAAGCCAAAATAATACCGAAGAAATTAAAACTCTTTTAAAAGAGGCCCAGCATTTATCAAGTGCTAAAACCGCTTCACCTTTTTCTAATGTGACGAAATAAAGAGGGGAAATCAGATGAACACTATTAGTATAAAAATAATCGCCTTACTTGCCGTGCTAGCTATGCTGTCTGGGTGTGCTGGAATGAATGGACACTTTGGATGTGATTCTAAGGCTAACACTAATTGTACGCCTGTATCAGAGGTAAATGCTAGAGCGAATGCAGGTGATTTTGATTACCAAACGAGTGGTGGAGGACGCATCCAACTACCAACGAGCAGTCATCCTTTTAGTTATTCAGCACAAAATATGGCTTATCAAGGGGTGACACCTATGCCAGGTAAGCCCGTTCGAACCGAGGGGCGTATACAGCGCATATGGATCGCGCCATATCAGGATTTGGCAAATAACTATCATGAGCCAAGTTATGTCTACACCGTATTGGTGAAACCACATTGGATTGGTGTACCAGCAAAAGAAATTAGAATAGCTGAATTGCAAGAGGGTGATTAACTATGGAAAGCATTGTGAATGTTAAAAATAGGATTAAACATTCAATACGACATTTCTCTCGATTAAATCGATTAAGCAACGAAGAAAATGTAACTAACACACCGGGTAAGAGACTATCATCCACCCAATTGGAGCAGTTAATGGGGATGGATTATGAGCGATTTTCTCAGTTGCTTCCTTACCGCTATTTTGATGAAGCTGACCAGCTATTTATTAACACAGAAAGCATTGGTTTTGCTCTTGAAGTAGCACCCCTAAGTGGTGCTAATGAGGAAATCATACACAGCATTGCCGATATGATTAATAATAAAATAGATCATACAGTGTGTATGCAGGTAATGTTAGTGGGAGGGAAAAAAATTAATCCGTTATTGTCGGGTGTTCTCGCTAATATTGAGCAATCAGACGACACCTTTAAAAAACTAAGAAAAAGTCAATACCTTTATTTAAAACACGCTGCAATTCATGGGTTTCATAATAAAAGGAACATGAGTATGCCACTTAGAGATTATCGCTGTTTTGTGTTTGTAAATAAGCGTTCAGGCTATACAAAAGCACAAGCGGCACGCCTTTGTGACCTGCGTGATGAAGTGACAACAGAGCTTAAAAACGCGGGGCTTTCAAACCTAAATATGAATGCTGTTGAGTTAGTACGTTTGCTTAAGACACTTATTAATATTCGGTCTAATGAGATTCAAGAAGAGACTGTGAAATTAGATCAGTATAAAGAACTTCATGAGCAAATTGTTGACCCAAGCTTTGATTTAAAAGTGAATAAACAACATCTGGAATCACAGGTGGATGGGTCCGAAAGAGCAGAAATTACTGCACTTTCTCTTAAAGAACTACCGGATGAAGTAGCTCTTTGGTCTCAATCCGATAACTTCGCAAATATCTTTAAACCCAACGTGGGAATTCCTTGTCCCTTTGTCATTAGTGTGCATTTCAAATGTGAACCCAAGGAAAAAAGCAAACTAAAAGCATTTCAAAAAGCCAATGGGTATGAGAAAAAAGCCAACTCACCCTATGCGAAACTGATTCCAGGAACCGTGCAAGCAGCGCAAGATTGGAAGAAAGTTCGCGACGATCTTGCCACTGACTCCATTCAGTTGTGCAAGGTGTATTATAATTGCGTTTTATTTACCGATGAAAAACATCGGCGTGAGCATGTATCACAAACCTTAGCGGCGTTTCGTATCAATGGGCTTGATTTGTATAGTATCAAATACCAACAGTTGCAATCGTATTTGGCTCTCATGCCCTTCGTCATCGAGCAAGGACTTTGGTATGACTTATCGCTGCTACGGCGATTAAATACTATGACCACCTGGAATTTGACGAACATGTTACCTCTCATTGCTGAATACAAAGGATCGCAAAGTGGTCAAGGCATTTTAGCACCAACATTTCGCCATCAAGCAGCCTGTATAGATAGCTTTAATCCATCACTTGATAACTTTAATACCTGTATAACCGCAACCACCGGATCTGGAAAGTCAGTTTTATCACAAAACAAAATTACATCTGTTTTAAGTGATGGGGGAAAAGTTTGGGTGATTGATTTAGGCGAAAGTTACAAAAAATTCTGTGAAACGTTAGGAGGTACTTATCTGAATGCCTCAAATTTACGCCTAAACCCCTTTTCTGGCGTCACAGATATTTCACGTGTAGCAGAATCCATACGGGATCTTATTGCCGTGATGGCATCACCCAATGAAGGTTTAAGTGATGTACAAAAAGCACACTTGTTGGATGCTGTAGTTGTCGCCTATAAAAATAAAAAGGACCAAGCAAATATAGATGACATTATTGATTACCTTAATGCTATCGATCAAAGTAAGCATGTAGATTTACGTATCAATGATATTGTCACGTTGTTAAAAAAATACAGCCCACTTAGTGCGCCAGAGGGAAGCCTAGCGGCTCGAATTTTTAATGAATCTTCTGATTTGGTGACAAGCGATCCTTTACGGGAACGTTTTGTCGTATTAGAGCTGGGTGAGCTTGAAAACCAACCCGATTTATTAAAATCGGTATTGTTTGCTTTGATCTTAAATATTGAAGAGCAAATGTATCACGCTGACCGTAATCGTAAAAAACTCTGTGTTATTGATGAGGCATGGCGACTTCTTTCAGGCTCCAACAAGATAGCAGCCTCTTTTATTGAGAAAGGGTTTCGTACGGCACGAAAACACCGTGGTGCTTTTATGACAATAACACAAAGTATTAAAGATTTTTATGCAAGTAAAGAGGCGCAGGCGGCTTGGTCGTGCGCTGAAAATAAAATTATCATGAGACAGAATGAAAAAGCATTTAAAGACTTTTTAAACGAGCAACCTGATTATTTCAGTGAATATGAGCAGGCGATGATACAGAGCTTTAGGCCATCCTCGGAAAATGGTTTTTCTGAATTTATGGTGCAGCAAGGTAATGCGACTAGTTTCCATAGGTTGTTTTTAGACCCCTTTGCACGAGTTATGTTTTCCTCTAAAGCTGAAGAACATCAAGCCATTCAAGAAATGCAAAAAAGCGGCGTTTCGATTGGTGAGGCTATCAAAATATTAGCAGAAAAGCTCTATGGTGCTGAAATAAAAGCCATTGAGCGGCTGGGGTAATTCAATGCTTGATGTTATGAATCAATCTAATGATCTAAAAAATCTTTCAATCATCTTGTTCGCATTGATATTGCCATTTATGACTTACAGCGTGATGGCAAAAAACCTTGGAGTTCAAGGAGCAATTTATCAAATTACAGAACCCGACATGCTAACGGGCATTCAGACAAAATTGGAAGTGATGCAAAAAAGTGGCGAGCTGGAACGTGAAAATCAAGCAGTTTTAAATCGAACGGTACAGCATATATTAAGGCCCCGGCCCGTTTCTGGCGTGAGTGACTTGCCAAAAGGTGAGACACCTCAGATTCGCACCTTTAATCCCAGCATTATATTAAGCAAAACCATTAAGGACACCCATGGTGACGTCATTGCAGTTAAGGGCACACGCGTTAATCCACTGGATTACATGGATTTTGATGAATTGTTGGTCTTTATTAATGGTGATAATAGTAGCCAAGTTAAGTGGATGTCAGAGTTGATTAATAAAGCGAAATCGCAAAACCAGAAACTCAAAATTATCTTGGTCAATGGAAATATTAAAACAACATCCACAGCACTCAAAACACAGGTCTATTTTGATCAGTACGGGAAGCTTTGTCAGCACTTTAAAATTACGCATACTCCAACGCTTGTTTTTGAGCCTCAACACCAAAAGGGGAGTGAGAAAAAACTCGTGGTGAAGGAGGTGCAAATTGATTAAGCAGTTCATCATTGCCATTTCCCTTGTAGTGCTTGGCTTTGTCCCTATGAGTAATGCTTCTGATCAATGCACAGGTCATTTCTTTAATCCCATTACAGATATTTGCTGGAGCTGCTTATTTCCGATTTCGATTGGTGATGCAACGGTGGTGTCAGGAAAGAACCCCGACACATCTAATCCATCAATGCCAATACAGGTTTGCCCTGCGGGAACATTTTATCGGTTGGGATTAGCTATTGGTTATTGGGAACCTTTTGCAGTGACTGATGTCACGCGCAATCCGTATTGTTTGGTGAATCTGGGTGGGCATCAACTGCATATAAAGTACGGACATGTGAATGGCGCTGCAGAGTCACCACGGTCAGGTACGCGGGGTGCCTTCTATCAAGTACATTGGTACAAATACCCTTTAATTGCTTGGCTTAATATCATTAGTTCTATTGGGTGTTTGCAGGGCGGAGATTATGACATTGGATATCTGTCTGAAATTGATCCAACCTGGGACGATGATGAACTCAGTTTTCTAATTAACCCAGAAGATGTACTTTTTTCTAACAAATCTGCGCAAATGTCTTGTTTAGTAGATGCATTATCAGCAACGCATGGTAGTGCGATTGACCTACTATTTTGGTGCATGGGGTCACAAGGTCCAAGTTACCCATTAACCGGACATACCAGTTCGGAATATTCCGTTCTCCAAAATTCGGTACTGCTTTCAGAACGTATGGCATACAAGTTACACCGAGAAGGATTGGTGAAAGATTCGGTGGGTATTAATTATGCGGTTTGCTTTCAATATTATCGTCCAATCATTCCAAAAACTCGTTATCGCTATGAATTGGTTAATCCATTAGCAGATGCTAACTCTTGTCATCCCTTTGGCCATACGGTTGCAACGTGGCAAATGGGAAAAGTAAAGCCAGATGACAAGGGAAATTTCGGGTATTTGCTTTGGCGAAAAAGAAACTGTGTTTTTCTGTAGGGAGTTCGCGTGAAAGCATTAATTGAAACAGTATTGGGTATCCTATTAATGATGGTGACATCAGTTGGTTTTTGCTCTCAGGCTGTGTTATTGGTAAGCCTTGGGATGCCTGATAATGCGTTAATAGCCTATTTAAAGCAAGCACACCAATACCATATACCCGTTGTTACACGTGGTTTATATACCGATAATAGCACAAAGCCGGAAAATCCTTACATAGGCAGTTTTAAAGATACAGCTAATCGGGTTAAACAATTAGTACAAAAAAGTAAAGTGGGCGGTGCCTCTATTAACCCGCTTTTGTTTCGTGCTTTTAATGTCAAGACCGTACCCGCTCTAGTGCTTTATGATGATGGGTTATCTTGTATCCAACAGACAGCACACGCACCCAATACCCCATGCGATAAAAACACTTATGATATAGTTTACGGCAATATACCTATCTATAAACAACTGGCTATTATTTCTGAACAGTCGTCATCACCCGAAAGAGCGGATTCTTCAAAACTGATTTTGGAAAAATATAGTAAGAGGGGTGATGCGTGATAAACCTAAAATACAAACCATTGTTTATTTTTTTAGGAATTGCATCAATTACGACAGGTGTTTTAGCGAATACTCAGAGTGATTATCAAAGCGCACAAGCGTATATCACTAATCAACATTTTTCAGAAATACTGAAGGCATCGGTTCAAAATGCTAAAGCCACGTTGCCAGCTTCACCACACAATCCTGAACAAAAAAAATATTATGCCCATCCTGATGCCATTAATCAGGACGCCATGACGAATGTCGCGACATCCAATTCCGTTGGCAATCTAATCCGAACCGATGCATTAATCCGACCCAAGATGATAGTCAATCAAAACTCACCAGAAGTGAAATTTTCACAAAAAGTTCAAAATAACGCAAAAGAAATTTCTGATGGGACGTATAAAGACTGTAATAAAAAGACCATTACAGCTATTGCACATATAAATAAAGCCTGTTCAACAGGACTTCAGTTTAAATTTGATTGTGTTAAATCACTAGGAATTAAGGTTAAAGAGAAAGAGGTAACTAAAAATGAAGAAGTAAGTCTACCAGGTCAAATTCAACTAACAGGCTCATCCAGTAGTACAGTGAATATGCCATCAGAAAAAGGTTTTGTGACAGGGCTATCAATGCATGTTTGGTATGGTCCATGGACTTGTTATAAAAGTCACTATTTAAAAGTCAATGGTGTAATTATTGGGTCATACCACGGTAGCTTTCGTAAAAATAAGTGCATTATTCCCATTAGTCGAGGTGGTTTGAAAATTGTATTTTCTAACCATAAAGTGACATTGACTTTAGTTGATGGGTTTTTAAGTAGTTTTATATCAGGCTCGATCTATTTTTCCTACATAGCAACAGAAAAAGCAATAATTAAAAATTGGACATCATCTTGCATATCAATGCCGAATGGCTGTCAAGCCAAAAAAAGGCAATGTTTAAAGCCGGGAAGCACAAAAACGATCGATGGTGTTTCAGTAAGCGCTGATTGTTGGGAAGAGAATGTCAGTTATCAATGTGGCTCAGCAATGTCAAATGATTGCAAATCGTTAGAACATGAGGGCTGTACACAAATTGGTAGTCAATGTATCCAAAAGGAGGCAGGTATCTGTGAACGCTATGAGGAAACGTGGTCGTGCCCGGATAAAAAAACTATTGGAACTGGACTTCAATGTGGGAAACGATTTTATTGTATGGATGGATCTTGTCAGTCAACTCAGAAGCAAAAGAATAAGGACTTTGGGAAGTCAGTTACAGAGTTAGATGCAGTTGCATCTGCAGGAGGCGATGTTAGAAAACAAGATTCCAACCCAGAACGTAAACCCAATTCGATACGCATATTTACAGGTCATGCTGCTCATTGCAGAGAGGTAGTATTAGGGACTCTGAACTGTTGTAAAGACCGTGGTTGGGCCAAGGGCATTTTTGCGAACTGTAACAGTGAGGAAAGGGCCTTGGGACATGCAAAAGAGAAGGGTGGTCTAGTTGTTTCAGTGGGTCGTTACTGTAGTGCGCATGTATTAGGATATTGTACTGAGCATAAACAAGGATACTGCATTTTCCCCTCACGCATTGCTTATGATATCCAAAAATACGGCCGTCAAAGTCAGTTGGGACATGGGTTTGGGGATGCTAAAAACCCTGATTGCTCGGGTCTGTCAACTAATGAAATAGGAAAGATTAATTTCAACCATATCAATTTTTCGAATGTTGTGAATTCTGTGACGGGTAAAGCGAAATGGCCAAATGTCAGTCAATCGGAAAGTAATATCGAAAAACAAATTCGTGAGGCTATTGCGAGGAAGGCGTATGACTAAGTACTTTATCCTGGTTTTTATCATGCTGCTCATCATCTTTAGTTGCTTTGCTGACAAGCAAAAGCCATTAATAGGTTGGCACTGGTATAACGAGCCTGTTAAAAAGCAAATTAAAAAGCGACGTGATGAATCATTGATTAAAGCGTTTAACCAACTATCACCGTTGGAACAATTAAAGATACTGAAAATGGCAACGAATAACTTGAGAGCAAAAGCTGTGTTAACGGGGGACGTTCACGATATTGCAGCCTACAAGCAAGCACAAGATTTTTGGGTGTCTCGTGCAACACAATTTACGGTGGGCTGGGAAAAAATGCTATTAGTCCATCCTGAGCTAAATTATGGTTTGAGATACTCACATGAGAATGCACTTGCACCGATTATGCAGCGAAATAAGCATGCTAGAGAAGATTCAGCAATTTCGAACTTGGCTTCACATAATGGCTTATTGCTCTTCTATCGAGGCAAGAATAAAGAGGACCAGCTTTTTACGAAAATCGTCAGCCGCTATTCAAAACGCCATCATTTGGTTGTGATCCCTGTATCCGTTGATGGTGTTTTATCTCCACCATTTAAAACTAACCGCCAAGCAGGAGGGCTTCAAAAAGCACGCGCGTTAGGTATTCAATATTTTCCAGCACTGGTTTTGGTCAACCCAACAACAAACAGACATAAGATTGTGAGCTTTGGGTTTAAATCAGAGGATGAGTTATCCGATCGATTATTAAAAATAACCGATGGGTGGAAAGCAGAGTTTTAAATAGGAAAAAATGGATGAGAAAATTTGTATTAAAAATATTAGCAGTATACGTAGCTTTTTTTATGTCAATCTCTGTGTTCGCAGATGAAACAGTCACGGTTTATTCACAAAACAACAGGCCCAGAGAAGCCTTTATTTTGTTTTACATGGCGAGTTGCCCACACTGCCAACGATTTGATCCCGTTTTAAAGGCCTATGCTGTAAAACACCATATTCCTGTATTAGCCTATACTTTAGATGGCCGTTCATTACCTAGTTTTCCTCAGAGTGTTTTGCCAAGTCAGGCAGAGATGAATCGCTTCTTTCCTAACGGTCATCCGGTTGTGCCCACACTTTTTTTAATTAATTTAGACCAGCATAAAATTATGCCGGTACTACAAGGTGAGGCTAAAGCCTACCAACTAGATCAACGACTTCAAAAAGTTCACGAATTGGATGAAAAAAATGGGTAGCCAATGGATTAAAAACAGTATGTTAGCATGTGCCTTTATATTGAGTAGTCTTGCTACGAGTGCTGTATTCGCCAATATTGATAATGACCTGAATTCTTTTTACCGAGGATTAGGCTATCAATCCAATGTGACAGCTCCGACAGCGTTTCATGATCAGGCAGCAGGCTACTATACCGGCGGATCACTTTTTTTGCGTAATCAAGTAAAGAGCTTTCAATTGGTGTCTGTGGAACTACCTAGCTTTTCGGGTGGTTGCTCAGGGATCGATGCATTTTTAGGGAGCTTTTCTACCATTAGTTCATCCCAGTTAACGCAAATGATGAAAAACATTATGTCAGCCGGTGGGGCGTATGCATTTGATTTGGCGCTAACAACCACCTTACCGCAAATTAAAAGCGTAAAAGATTACATTCAAAAATATGTGAATGACATTAATAATGCCAATATTAATTCCTGTAATACCGCAGAGGGTTTAGTCGGTGGATTATGGCCTAAGACACAAGCTTCTCAACAACAAATCTGTCGCGATGTAGGGTCGCATCATGGTGTTTTTACAGATTGGGCAGCGGCACGACAAGGCTGTGGAACGGGCGGTCAATTTGACCAAGGAATTGGCAATGGCGGAAATCGTAAGAAAGAAGTCATCATTAACAAGAATCTCGTTTGGGATGCCTTGCTAAATAATGGGTTGACAGCCAATGATCGACAATTTGCTGAATTTCTGATGACGCTATCAGGAACTATTATTATAAAAAAAGATAGCCAGGGAGTACAAAAGACGGTTACGCCATCAATGGCAAACAGCCACAATTTAATTAAAGCTTTACTGCATGGTGGAACAGCAACCATATTGGCATGTGATGAATATAACAAGTGTTTAAATCCAAAAACGACCTCATTCACTGTGACACCAAGTCATGGATTACTGACTCAAGTGACAGACATGATACGAACACTTAATGCTGATGTTGCGAATGATAGTGGTGTATTAACTCCTTCAGTGCGAGGGTTCTTGGAAATGACTCCTATTCCGGTGTTGAAATATATCACTAATAGTTTGGCGCTTGGCAAGGCCATCAATCCCAATGAATTTAGCGATATCATTGCGATCAGTCTGTTAAATCAGTATTTATCTGAAAATACACAGCTTGTGCAAGAGGCATTAATACGCGAAGACACGCCAATGAAACCCCAGATGGCCAGTCAAATTAATCAGGCACAGCAATTAATTGCAGCAAAAATGGCAGAGAGCTATCGTAAACTTGCCAATATTAATGTTCTGATCAATAACATGCGAGTGGATGAGCAACAGCTAACAAGCAGGCTTGTTAGTCAAGCATCTGTTGGACAAGAAACACAATGATAAGGAGAAAAAAATGACTACCATGTTTTCAAAAAAACGATTATTGATACTAGGATATGGTTTAAATGCCATCGTCTCTACCATTCTGCCTTTGCTGGCTTTGGTAGCGCTTCATTTTTATCCTTATGCATTAACCGCGTTCTTAACGAATTTGTTTGGATTATTAATACTATTCGCCGTGACAATTTCAATTCTATTGAAGAATCGCTATTTTTATGTCCTGAATGTGTTTTCAGGCGTGGTATTTATGAATGCCTTTATTA
The DNA here is from genome assembly GCA_030425825.1 of Alphaproteobacteria bacterium. Classification (GTDB taxonomy): domain Bacteria; phylum Pseudomonadota; class Alphaproteobacteria; order JAUHZY01; family JAUHZY01; genus JAUHZY01. The sequence goes on along the minus strand of JAUHZY010000003.1, from coordinate 31,479 downwards.
AATCATCCTTTCCTGCATCATTCATTCATGTTGATTTTGTGATTTACGCACTGTTAACCGTTGCATTTGCCCGCATAGATTTAGGACAGCTGTTTGGCATTAAAAATGGCAGCGAATCATGCAAAGGGTATTAAAACAGAATAAAGCCTGGGGTAAATCTACAAAAGTAGGAATGATCGCATGACTTATGAAGTTTTTGTCATTAGCAACTCAGACCTTTTTCGAGAAGGCTTAAATGCTGTAGCTGCCTTTTGTAGTAGTCCAGGGTTTAAAGCGGCTACATGGATTGGGTCTGCAATCGGTATTATTATGACGGCAGCCGCTTATGTGAAGCAGCATGACGTTATGTTGTGCTTGAAATGGCTTGTCACCTATTTCTTTGTTTTTAATATTCTCTTAGGAGTGCCGAGCACCGTAGCAGTGATTAATACGAGCGATCAAACAGTTCCAGCACAGGTTGTTGATAATGTGCCTTTTGGTATTGCGTTTCCAGCCCATCTTTTTACAGCCTTTGGCTATGGGTTCTCATCGGATCTTGAGACGGTGTTTGCATTGCCCAATGAAGAACAATATCACAAGACAGGCATGTTGTTTGGATCAAATCTATTTCGTTTATCGTTAGCGTCACAATTGGATGACCCTGAAATTATGAATGAAATGAACAGTTATGTTAGAAGCTGTGTGGTTGGTGATATTTTGATTAACCACAAATATACATTTAATGATTTACTGCATTCAGAAAATATTTGGGCCAAGATGACAAGTAATCCATCACCTATTAGAGGGTTATTTATAGATGGAAACTTTCAAACGTGTTCGCAAGCAGCACCACTCTTAACACGGAAGATTAATCAATATTCAGCCAAAACTGCGCCTGCAATCCTAGCGCGCTTTATTCCAACACGAAACACCTATGCACCAGCAGCAATTAACAACATGTTAGCGAGCAGCTATCAGTATTTTAAGTCGGCAAGTAAAACGGGTACGGATATTTTAAGACAGAATATCGCCATTAATGTGTTTCGATCAGGACTTAAAAATTATGCCGCTGAAACAGGTTCTGTTGCAGGGTTAGAAAATATCGCTAATACGATGGCTATGAATAATACGCGGATGGCTTGGGCGACGAGTCAACACATTGGTATTCAAACCTTACCGCTTATGCAGGTGGTATTGCTTTTATTGCTTATTTGTATTTTTCCGTTGATTGCTGTTTTAACCTTAGTTCCAGGATTAGGTTTTAGCGTTTTTAAAAACTATCTTTATTCCTTGTTGTGGTTAGAAACCTGGCCCATTATGTATGCCATTCTCAATATGGCGATGAATTTCTATTTGAGCGCGGGAAAACATGGAACGGTAACATTAGCCAATATTAATTTATTGGCTCAAGAGCATAGTGATATTGCAGGGATTGCAGGATATTTAGTATTAGCGATTCCATTTTTAAGTCTAGGCATTGTAAAGGGGATGGCATTTACGTTTAATAACGCCGCTCAATATTTAGGTGGGATGATTCATTCAATTGCCCAAGGCAGTGGGGCATCCGTTGCGACAGGTAATTATTCATTGGGTAATGTGTCAACGGATAATGCGACCGCTAACAATTTAAGTGCGAATAAGCACGATACTAATTATACGAGCTTACATGGACTCAATACACAGCAATTAGGTAACGCGGCGACTGTTACTGCAACACCGATGGGGTATGATGTGTATTCAACGGCGCAGGGAATGAGTCAGCTAGCGACTAGTGCGTATGCAGCGCAAAGTGCCGCAAACTCTATATCTCAGCAAGTTGATCGCTCATTAACTTCAGCAGTGACACATAATGTTCAGTATGCAGAATCCAAGGCGCATAATGATGCGTTGGGCTCTAATCATACAAGCGGGATAAGCACTCAGCTAGATCATGCAATGAGCACCATTCATAACGTGACAAACTCCTTAGCTAATAAAGAACATATAAACACAAAAGAGTCTCTACAACGAATGGCACAAGCATCGGGGATGATTGAAGCGCATGTATCTGATCATGCAACAATAGGAGTCTCCTTATTTGGTAATGGGGCTGGAGTCTCTATAGGTACTACCGCAAAGGTTGGAGCATCAGGGCAGATTACTAGCTCACATGATGGTTCATACTCCGTTGATGCTGATAAAAATATTAGTGCAAGTGATGTACGTGATTTTCGCAATGCATGGAATGTTATTAGTAGTTATTCAAATACACATTCCTATTCAAAGCATAACGCTGATGCCAAAAATCTTGCTATACAAATGGGGTCTGATCTAAATAATGCAGAACGATTATCAAGTAGTGCACAATTTATTCGAACACATTCAGATGTGATTAATACAAACTTCAGCCAATCATTTGCGAATTATGTGCAAAGTCACCACCCCGAAGAAGCGAGTGCTATTTTAACAGCAACAGGCAGTTCGCCTTTGCTCGCTAAACAACAGCACTTAGCAGATCAGTTTATACAAACCCATGCTAAGCAATTAGCGAGCCAATATTCATCAGATAGCGCTGATGTGGCACGCGGTCTTAATTCCCCTGGTATGCAGCAACGACAAAATTACGCGATGCAAAATTACCAAAATCATTCACAAAATATTATGTCAAAGGGAAGTAATTTGGGTGTTAATACAACACAAGCACAGATTATTCAGGACTCATTAAAAAGCCATCTCAAACGGAATCAAAGGCATATTGACTCAGGTCGTGAACTGGAGAACGAACAACAAGTAAAGTTACAAAATTCTACTAATGATCGAATAAACAAGGGTAAGAGTTATGCGCAAAAAGGAGTAACTACGCATATAGTAGGTGGGATTATTGATGAAGTTAAGGAGCACATATGATGTTACCTGTCATCGTAATTAGAACTACCGGGGCCCAGTGTCCAGTAATTTTTGCTAGTAGGGTCCATGGGACAGCCAGAATCTTCAGTATAAGGGTATTGTTTTATCTGATAGGCAGGGTTATCTCTAAATTGTTTGTTGTATTCCTCTAATCCTAAGGAAATCATTTTATGGTAATTTTCACGTGCAATAAAATAACCGCAAATACAACCTACAATGGGGGCTATCCAAAAAAGACTATAACTAAACCCAATGGTAATCGCTGTAATAGGAGCGGTAGTCAAAACAAACACAATAAAAAAAACAAGAGTCAGATGACGGTAATTAATTTCACTAGACTGTTTCGTTGGGTAAGAGGGATTAAAACTCTTATTTCTATACCGTGCTTTACCTTTCATTTCATCACTTCCTCTATGAATCGGTCTCTGATCTGTAGCGTCAGAAAATCAATGGGTTGTCCTTATATTATACATTACTCGGCACTCATCTTCTACAAGAATTCAAGGGGATGTCATGGATAAAAATCCCAGCAAATCTAAGCTTTTTACACGCGGCGGTCAAATAACGTTCAATAATTTGCGTATGCTGATACAGGTAAATCAGAAGATAGCGCATTGGGCAATATTGCTGATTGTTGTGTTGACACTTATTGGGGTATGGTTTTCAACCTCTTCTGAAACGATACGCGCAACATATTATTACGTTGCCTCTATTGTGCTGATAAAAACTGGTTTCGCTAAGCATGTGTTTCACTTTTTATGGCATGGTCAGAGGATTAATGTCAATACTGTCGGTGTCTTGAGTGAACGCTATTTTCATAATCAAGTGAACTTGTTTCGACAACATCTCAAATTAAGTTTTTATGTTTCGTTAAGTGTTGGGCTTGTATTAATGGCATGGCTCACCATTTGGTTGATTAAGCGCGGAACAAAACAAGCTGAAAAACAGTTTGTGCGTGGCGCACGTATGGATTCACCAAAAAACGTTTCCAAGATGATAAAAAAGCATGGTGCCTCTGATATCAAAATTGAGTCCGTACTGATGGTGAAAGATTTTGAGGTTAAGCATACATTGATTCATGGCACAATAGGGGCAGGTAAGGGGCAAACATTTAATCGGTTTATCGAGCAGATTCGAAAACGAGGCGACAGTGCGATTATTTTTGATAAAGGGTGCATATTCACCGGACTTTTTTACAAAGAAAAAAGCGATATTATTTTAAACCCGTTTGATCAACGGTGTGCGCACTGGGATTTGTGGGCTGAGGCAAAAACAGAGCCCGACTTTGAGAATATTGCAGAATCGCTGATCCCTATGCACGGTGAATCAGACCCGTATTGGGTGGATGCGGCGCGCACGGTATTCTCAGCCGCTGCTTTTAGGATGAAATCAGAAAAAGATCGCTCCATTGAGCGCTTGCTTTCTTTAATTTTAACAGCAGAGCTAGATGTCTTAGGTGATTACTTAAAAGGAACACAAGCAGCCACCTTGGTTTCAGATAAAATAGAAAAAACCGCCATATCGATTCGAAGTGTTATTTCAACCTATCTTAAAAGTTTACGATTCTTACAGGGCTTAGAAGATAAAGATTCTTTTTCCATTCGCGATTGGATCAAAAAGATTGCAGATACGAAAGACAGCCATTTTCTTTTTATTTCATCTAATGCGGAACAGCATGCAGCACTTCGTCCACTTATATCAATGTGGTTATCGATGGCAAGTATTATTCTTCTATCCTTGGAGGAAAATTATGATCGTCGTATTTGGTTTATTTGTGATGAATTGCCGACGTTACATAAGCTCCCACAATTGGGTGAGTCTATTGCTGAAGTCAGAAAGTTTGGTGGTTGCTTTGTGTTAGGCATGCAGTCTTTTTCACAATTGCAAAAGGTTTATGGTCGAGCCTCAGCCGCTGAAATATTTGATTTGCTGAATACACGTTTTTTCTTTCGATCACCGTCCTCGGATATGGCAGCACTAGTTTCTAAAGAATTAGGACAAGAAGATATCGAGCAAACTAACGAATCCTATTCTTATGGTGCTAACACCATTCGTGATGGCATTTCGATTGGCACACAGCGGGTCACACGCCCATTAGTGAGTCCAGCAGAAATCATGGAAATGGCGGACCTCACGGCTTATTTACGTGTGCCGGCACCGGTGCCGATCACACAACTCAAAATACCTTTTAGAAAGCGTGACAAAATAAGTCAAGGTTTTATCCTGCGTGATATTCCTATTAATGGCACTGAAAGTGATGAAAAAGGTGGAAATAAAGCCAAAAAACCGACATCACAACAATCAGATGAGGACAATACAACCGCTACTACTGATAAGGATAAACCTAAGTCAGAAGAAATTGCAGATACCAACCAACCTATCGTTACTGACAGGAATACTGATAGTGCAGAATCAAATAATGTTAATAATATACAAAAGCAAGAGGAAAACATTTTAATCGATAAAAAAGATGAAAAAGAATATGAGACGTTTATTTAAAGGAAGTTATCCTTATGCTATCTATTGTGCCGATAAAAAAAAGCAGCATTGAGACTGGATACTATTTAAAACAAGATGGTAATTATTATATTGAGGATGTTAATGAGAAAGAGCTGTATCAGTGGATGGGGAAGGGTGCGGAACGACTGGGACTAGTTGGGGCTATTGATGCGAAAGATCATGCTGATGTTTATAATGGCGTATTACCTGGCAATATAGTCGTCGGAAAACGAAATAAAGATGGAACATTGGCTGGTCGGCCTGGATATGATCTTACTTTTTCCATGAACAAAGAGTTGAGTCTCATTGTCTGTTGCACCGAGGATAAATCACTAAAAGACTATTTTCTTAACGCTCATATTAATGCGGTTAAAACCGCTATGCATGAAGTTGAAAAAATGGCCTCTGCACGTAAATCGGTTAACGGTATCAGGGAGTACGAGCTAACAAAAAATATTGTTGCCAGTCTGTGCACACACTTTAGCTCTAGAGCCAGCGACCCCCAGGTACACACGCACGCTTTAGTGGCAAATATGACCGAACGAGAAGACGGACAGTGGCGCGCATTGTCGACTGATATGCAACGAAAACACGGATTTTATGAAAAAATCAGAGACAACGGTACATTCTTGGGGCACATTTATCAAAACAAAATGGCGATTGCTGCTCGTGCCAAAGGCTTTGAGGTAACGCCTGTGAATAAGCATGGCATGTTTGCGATTTCTTCTTTTCCTGATGACATTAAAAACCATTTTTCAAAGCGGCGTCAACAGATAGTCAGTATTGTCGATTCTCTTCAACACGCCGATAAAAATGACAAAATATTGTATAATCATGTTGCTCAGCACTCTAAGGCGGGGAAGGAAAAAATTAATCACCGTGATTTTATGGCAAAGTCTAAGGGTAGCATGCAACAATTTCTTGATTTACATCATGCGGGAAAAAGCTTTGATGATATTACCCATAAATGCATTAACCCTAAAATAAATGAAAATATTAACACCTCCGTCAAGTCAAATGAAGCACTGTTGGATGCTATTAGTTCATTATCCCGTTTTAGTGTCACGTTGGATGCCAACCGGCTAATTGAAAAGGCTATGCAATTGGACTTGGGATCATCCAGTATCTCTGAGCTTCAATCCTCATTGAATCAACTGATTCAATCGGGCGTACTCCATAAAACTGACTCTGGGCATTTTACATCACAGTCTCTCATAGAATCTGAAAATCGCCTGACTCAGAAAATCGAGCACTCAAAGCATGTGACACAAACCGGACCCTTAAAAAATCCGCCTTCAACTATCTTTGATGCCATGCAACAGCATCGATTGTGTGTGATCGAAGAGCCAAAACAACTGGATGCTAAGTTAAATCTAATTGATACATTGGTTAATGATTTAGAGTCAAAAGGCAAAAAGGTTACCTTATTAACACAAACAAAGAGTTTAGCTTGCGATCACAATGAGCATGATCGCTCACATCAGAAAAGTTTGTGGCAGCAGTTAAAGCGAATTGGTAAATCAGATCGTGCCCAAAGTCTTTATGGGTTTTTACATCGATATGAAGAATCAACAAAAAACCCCATTTCCAATATGATGTCAGGTAAAGGTACAGAAGTCTTTTTGATTGACGATGGACAACGCCTTAGCCTTGATGTTGCAGAACGATTAATTGACCTAACCAAAAAACGCCAAGCAAACCTTATTTTCCTCTCAAATTCATCGGGGAAACAAAGCCAACTTGCTGGAGATGTTGTCTCGCTCCTTAAAAAAGCAGGCGTACCAATTATTAATTCAGCATCACAAAAAACTAATCAGGAAAAATCCAAGTTATCAATCACCATTCATGAATTGAAGTCAGACCTCAATATGAATGGGAAGGAAAAACAAACGCATCGACAGAAAATAATCGCCAAATCAATAGTTAATCAATATGGAGCGAATCTGAAAGAAGTTGAGGTTCTATCAACGACTAAAAATTCTGCTTTGAGCCAATCACTACTAATACGAGAGTCGCTTAAAAAGCAAGGATTGCTCGATCAGGCTGATAAAGATGTACTGATTGAAAAACCAGTCTATTTAACCACCGAAGAAAGAAAACATGCCAAGTTTTTTAAAAAAGGCTGGGTGGCTAAAACCTATGTTGGGCGGGGTCAGTTTGCAGAAAAAACGATTACTGGCATTGATAAGAAAAATAACCGCCTGCTTGTTAGGGGTAATTTTGGTAGAGAAAAGCTTGTTTCTCCACAACAGATCTTAAAAGGCCGTGATACTAAGTTGATAGAAAGGAGTCACTTGCCTGTTGCCAATCATGATCACGTCAGACTGAACGCGAATAACCGTCTGTCAAAACAGCTTGGCCTATCGACGAACACAGGCTACCAAGCTTTTATACAAGATAACAAAATCACGTTAGTGCCAGAAAATATTAAACTAAAAACGATTAAAACGAAATTAAAAAACCTAAATGGCATGGATTGGACGCATGATTATGTCAAGACGACGCAGCAAGTCAGACACATTAAACGATCCTCAAAAAAAGTAGTGCTGGATGCGCCTGCCTATGCTTTGGATAAAAACACGATTAATGATTTGTCACGTCAATACAGTAGTATCACTATTCATACCGATAATCAAAAAAAAGCAGAGAAAAAGCTAAATATAGAAGCACAGGAGCCGCTTGCTAGTGAATTAAAAACTGAACCATATCAACATGATCTGTCTGTAGTTAAAAAGGCAGTTAACTATGGGATATCCATTATTGCCTCCCGCGAAGCAGCATTTACCTACCAATCTGTTGTTAAAAAGTCATTGAGCTATGGTATTGCTAACGTCAGTTTTGAAGAAGTACGCCAAGAACTCAAAGAGCGTGTTAAATCCGGTGAGCTGATGGCACGGCAAGGTTCTACGGGTGAGGTGTTGATTGCAACCCAGGAAACTGTTCAACTTGAGAAACAAATCATTGCTCAAATCCAATTAGGGAAAAAAACAGTGACTCCGTTTATTTCACACAATGAAATTCAGCATAAACTTGATGCATCAACACTGACTAAAGGACAAAAAGAAGCCGTCACATTATTGGCGACAACACAAGATCGTTTTGTGATGATTCAGGGGTATTCAGGAACAGGTAAAAGTACGATGCTGCAAACGCTCCAAGATGCCTTATATCACTCACAGGTTGTCAATAAAGAGTCGATTATTGCATTAGCTCCTACCCATAAAGCAGTCAAAGAGTTGCAATCTAAAGGCATTGAAGCGCAAACATTAAAAAGTTTTTTGGTAGATGAGGCGCAGCTTAGCCAAAATAATTATCAACACCTGGAAAATAAGCTTGTTTTGCTTGATGAGTCATCGATGGTGGGTAATCGTGATTTTCTGAAGTTGCAGTCGATCGTTGAAAAAGCTAAAACCTGTCACTGTGCCTATATTGGGGATACAGCACAACTGTTATCGGTTGAGGATGGTAAGCCTTCAGAGATTGTTTATATCTCTCGTGAAGCCGATATTGCAACATCGAAAATGACAGAGGTGCTACGTCAAAAAAATCTTGTACTAAAAAAAGTGGCACAAGAATTGATAGTAAGCACACCCAAATCCCTAGATCGCGCATTCACACAGTTGGTGCAAAATGGTTGTGTTATTGATGAAGCCACATTGGCTAATAATGAGAAGGGAAAAAATGAAACTGTTTCTGGCTCTGCACAAAAGTTAGCAGAGTACTATTGTGCGTTGTCGTCACAAGATCGTACTGATACCTTAATTGCTGCTGCTACGAATAAAAACCGACAAGCGATTAATGTAACCATTCGAGTAATACGACAAAACAAAGGTGAGTTGCAGGGTGATTCGGTGACGACTCAGGTGTTAATCGATTCTCGACTGACAGATGCTGAGCTACATCATTGTCCCAATTACAAAGTAGGGGATGTTGTTAGACTCAACAATCAGTACCTCACAGTCATTAAAACGGACCCAGCCATGAATACGCTGATTTTAAAAGATGCTGAGAAACGGGAAAAGCTGCTTAATTTGGATCTCATACCAAACCAAACAATACTTGAATTATTTCACCAAGAGGCGATTGATGTACAGTTGGGTGATATTTTAAAGTGGACAAAAAGTGACAAGGAAAGAGGGTTGGTTGCTCATGAGAGTTTGCGCGTTACCCATGTCAGCAAAGATAAACAGTCTATAACGGCAATCTCAGAAAAAGGTGACAATCTAACCATTGACCTCAATCAACTGCATAATCAGCACATCGATTATCAGTATGCTTCAACTGTTCACGGTTTACAGGGCGCGACAGCGAAGTCAATCCTGATGCTATTGGATAGCAAAAATACTCTCTCTAATACGATGCGTTTGCTCTATGTTGCTGCTACTCGTTCCACCGATGATGTTCGAATCTTTACTGATAGCCTAAAAGCTGTGCGCGATCAAATTCTTCATGAAAAAGGTGATAAGAAAAGTGCATTAGAAGCCATGAGTTTGCTTGCGGTTAAAGAAGGGCAACCAGCGACGTCTGATGAAACGAAACCAAGCAACAAGATCCTTACAAATACTTCGCCTATTGGGGTTCCTATTAATGGTATCAGTCAAAAGCAGGGACGACTCGATGCCAAGTTAGTTGAAGATGAATTGCGTGCACAAGTGCAAACGGTATGTGAGGATCTATTCGGTAAACCCAATGCCTCCTTATCCAATGCCGCTAATTGGCGCTATGGTCGAAAAGGGAGCTTATCGATTACCGTTGCTGGTCAACATCAAGGTTCGTTTTGTAACTTTGAAACGGGTGATAAAGGCGGCATGGTACAGCTTTTGATGTCAGAGCTTGGGGTGGATTTTAGAACAGCACTAGAACAAGGTCACCGTATGCTGGGTGGTGATATGAATATTCAGCAAAAGCCAAAACAAAATCTCCCGCCTGTTGCTAAAAAAAGCATCGAATCGAACAATAAAACTGCTTATGTGAATTCATTGGTTAGGCGGTCAGTTCCTGTTGCTGGTACATTGGCAGAAAAATATTTGGCCAACCGTTCAATAAAGCACACCTCTTCTCGTGACCTGCGATTTATCAAAAGAGTAAGCACGGGAACGGGTAACAAACAAATTCGGCCGTTTTCATCTGCATTGATGGCGATAGCAAGAGATAAGGATGGCAATCTCAAAACCATTCAACTGACCTATTTAGACCCCAAAACCGGCGCTAGAATAAAGGAGCTAAAGGTAGAAAAAAGAACACTATCATCGCCCAAGGGAAGTGCTGTGAATCTCACACCAGACGTACAAACACCAAAGATCACTTTTGCTGCTGAAGGTGTTGAAACCGCTTTGTCTATAAAAGATGCTACCCCAACAACAAAAAAAGATCATATTCAGGTGTTGGTATCATTAGGGATTTCCAATTTTCCCAATATCGCCGATGTGAAATCAGCTGACAATATTATTCTTGTATTAGACAACGATAAAGATAATCAGAAACAAGTCGCTTCAATAAAAGCAGCAATTGCGCAGATGGAGCAGGCAGGGAAGAGGGTTGTTTGTATACAACCGAAGCTCCTAAACGATCAAAAAACAGACTACAATGATTTGGCGCAAGTGGGTCATGTCAATCTCATTCGGAAAGATATTAACCAATCAATAGAGCAAATAAAGAACTTATCGAAGGCTGATACGAGTATAAATAATATCCAGACACCCCGGCCAGCTAAACAAAATATTACCAAGTCCACCCAGGTGGATCGTGAACCATTTGGTTAATATATAGGCAGCCTGGGTTGAAAATGTGGTTCGTCTGCCTTTTAACTAGAGAAAAAAACAAGCCTATTTTTGATCAAATTCTTCCGATGCTTTTTCCTTAGCGCGATCTTCAATTTTTTGTAGCAGGGTTTTTACTTCCTCAGCATTGCTATTCACAAGTTCGTAGTCGTAGACACTGCCTAATATTTGAGCCAATATGGCTTGTATTTTTATCTGGAATAACTCATTCTCCATGCCCGATTTGGCATGATTTTCTAACACCCGTGCTGCATATTTCGAAATGCTCATTGATCTATCTTTGGCCATTTCTTTGATCTTTTGGGCTGTTTGCTCGTCGAGGTAAATTTGAATTTTGCTGTTTTTTTGTTCCACTAGCGCTCTCCTCAATGAATCGGATACGAATCATTATTGTAACTTCTCCTTGATTGAAAGCCAAGGAAATGAATCGGATACGATTCGTAAAAGTGAATCGGAAACGATTCATGAAATAACTTATTGAATATACGGGATATATTATGAATCGGATGTGATTCATGTAAAAATAGGTGAATTGGATACGATTCAAAGCAGAAATTTTGAAAATGAAATTTAGTTAAGAAAAAGCAATATTTTCATGAAGTTAGCATTGCCACCGACAGGTGGCGTATTGTGTGGTCGCTATAAAAGAAGAACGAGCTTATTGTCAAGCTTCAAATTCATTAAAAACGCCTATTCTAGCTCGATTGTGGTCATAGAGTTCTTGGCCACTTCTTACAAAGAAGCGGCTTCGAGGCCTGATTTGGTAAGCAAAAGTTGCGCCTTGACAACTGGAATACTATGTATTATAGTATACAGTGTATCCCAATATAAATGAGGGCTTGAAAATTAGGATCTTCAAAACCAAAAACTTTGTTCGCTGGGCAAAAAAGGAAAGGCTCTCAGATGCTGCATTGAAGTCTGCAATCAGTGAACTTGAAACTGGCCTCATTGATGCTGATTTAGGTGGCGGATTGGTTAAAAAAAGAGTAGCCAGGGGTGGTCAAGGAAAGCGTGGTGGGCATCGCGTGCTACTTGCATTTAAGGATAATGATCGGTCGATTTTTGTTTTTGGCTTCTCAAAAAATGATCGAGATAACTTAGATGCGGAAGAAAAAGAAATGTATAAGAAAGTGGCAAAAATGTATCTTGGTGCACCCACGAGTGCGCTTGAAAAAATGTGCAAAAAAGGACAATTAGTCGAAGTGCGTTATGAAAAAAAATGACCAAACCAAAAATAGGCTTTTGCAAGAAGCTCACGAAATGGTGAAGGACCTGCATGATGCGGGTATTGCTGATATGACAACAATGCGTGAATTTGACGCACTATGCATTTCACAAACTCACGACCTATCACCCAGCAAAATTAAAAAAATTCGTCGATGTGCGGGCGTGAGCCAAGCTGTTTTTGCAAAAATCATCAATGTTAGTGTGGCAGCTATTAAACAATGGGAGCGTGGTGAGCGAAAGCCCAGTGGCCCCGCACTCAAGATACTAAACTTGGTTGAAGCTAAAGGTCTTGATGTAATTCTGTGATTTTTATATTCGTGTCAGAATGGACGAGCGCTCTGGGCGACTTAGCTTTTGCTCTCGGGCCTCTGCTTCAATCCGATAGAGCTTATCGATTCGTGCAACGGATTCATGCGCCTTTCTTGCTATTCGCCACTTTGATCACATCAGCAAATTTTCTGCGGATGTGGGCAAAGCAGCCAACACCGATAATATTCGCTTTTTGACGTAGTGCCGTGTATCCGCTATAGCCATCGGTCTGTAGTATTCCAGAAAAGTCGGCCAGCATCTCTAATGGAACCTGGGCGCTTCGGCTGGCATTATACGCAAAGATGACAAATCGATTTCCCGGATCGAGGCTATGATAACACCACATGTAACTTTTTTTATCTTGCTCTTTATTTTTGACGGGTGTTTCGTCGGCTTGTAACGCTTTTACTGAGGCGAGCTGTTGGCGCTGTGCTTGTGCTAAAGGCTCTAGCGCTTCACCCACTTGCAACACCCAATTACCCAAGGTGTTTGCTGGAATATCCAGCTGATTATGAGCAAATATTTTTGATTGCCGATACAATGGGATATGAGCCTGGTATTTGGAAAGTATAATTTCCGTTAATAAGCTGGTACCAGCCATACTCTTGGGGATGACTTCGTCAGACTTTTGCCCAGATTTGATGGTTTCACATTGGCGACAAGCATATTTAATGCACTGGTGCTCAACAACTTTTAATGTCGCTGGGAGGTATTCAAGCTTCTCCGATTTATCTTTGCCGATAGGTATCATGGCGCTTTGACAGCACGCACAGGATTTCTCTTCCTCGGAGAGGTCATGGACAACAATTTCACGCTGTAATTTACTGGTATCAATTTTACAATTATTGCTTTTTTTCTCGCGGATGTAGGTGATAGTTTCTTTTTCAGCCTCCGATGGTTCATTCTTAGGATCTATGACCTCTATTGGCTCAATAGGGTATTTCAATTTGTAGGTTGGAAGAGGATTCACTTTTTTTGCCAAACTTGCTTTGGCGCATGAGTTTAAGCTGCTCATGAAGAAAGTTAATTTCTACGTTTTTTTGTGCAAGTTCAATATCTTTTTTGCTAAGCTCGGCGTCTCTTATTGCAACGTCATTTTTCACGCTCGTGTTTTCACAAAGCAGCTGATCGAGTGATGTTGAATTTTTAGACCGTTTAGACATCCCAGTATTATACCAAATACTGTGGTTTTATCGATTTATTTTTCATCAATAGTAGGAATTATAAACTAGCTCTTGTTGCCAATCTGAATGCGTTGCAAATTTTAGATTAGGAAAATTAAATTTCTCATCTGTTTTTCATGCTGCAACACCGAATAGATTTTCGACGAATCTCTTCTGTGCAACAGGGTCATTTTTAGCAACATGCTTTACTTGTCCTTTGCGAATCATATGCATTGACTCATAACCAGAAATAGTGCGGTGAGCGCAGTTGAACATTTGAAACCACATGCTATATCGCATTTTACGTTTAATAAAGCGGTGGTCAGATTCTAATATAAGGCTCCTACTTAAGGAGAGTAAGCCGCCCATGTTACCACGGACGGCTCCTCTAAGAACGAAGCGTGAAACTTTCGCTTCACTTCGCTCAAGCCTGTCTTAAATATCGAACACTTACCGGGCATTGCCCGGTATCGTAGCCTTCTTTTAACACCTCCGTAGAGCGTTGGTATTTTAGAATGCCAGGAAAGCGCTGATTAAAATAACGAGTACAGTTGCGGCAATAAATTTTATGGGTTCCGTTGCAAATGGCGCTGAAATGACCGATCATATCGTAATAGTACTACGATAGCTGAGGCAAGTTATGAAAAATAGGTTTAAAGGTCGCCATTTTACCGCTGAGCTCATTCTATTCTGTGTCCGCTGGTATCTCAAAACATCGTTATCATATCAACAAGTTGCAGAACTAGCCATTGAGCGTGGCTTTCCCGTTAACAAAACAACCATTTGGCGCTGGGTTCAACACTACGCTCCTTTACTAAGAAAGAAGTTAACGAAGCATTTTAAAATGACAGGGCGAATTCATCATCTTGATGAAACATATCTAAAAATCAAAGGGAAACCGCGATATTTATACCGCGCTGTTGATTCACACGGTAATACATTAGATTTCTTACTCACTGCTAAAAAAGATAAAACATCTGCTATGCGGTTTTTCAATAAAATCATATCTAATAAACATGTAAGGAAGGCCGGGATTATCGTGACAGAAAAGAACCCGACTTACCCCACATCTATTCGATCGTTAAAGGCCCAAAGAAAACTAGGAATTCATACACGCCATATTAAAAAGAAGCGAGCTAACAATATATTAGAATCTGACCACCGCTTTATTAAACGTAAAATTCGATATAGCATGTGGTTTCAAATGTTCAACTGCGCTCACCGCACTATTTCTAGTTATGAGTCAATGCATATGATTTGCAAAGGACCAGTAAAGCATGTTGCTAAAAATGACCCTGTTGCACAGAAGAGATTCGTCGAAAATCTATTCGGTGTTGCAGCATGAAAAACAGATGAGAAATTTAATTTTCCTAATCTAAAATTTGCAACGCATTCATATAATGGCTTAGTTTGGCTGTTAATGCAACAGATCCGTTTTTCTCGCACAACCATCTTGACGATGGTATTTAAATTGTGTCAGAGTACGCAGGAAAAATGGATTCGGTTATATGGATTTAACCGATTGGCTGATGTGATCATGGGAGTGAAATTCGTTGATGGCATCGCGAAAGAAAGGAATGATATGGGCGATCATGCTGTTGTTGCCTGATGACTCATACACAACATTGGGGCATATCTCAAAACTGATTTTGCGACACAACCTTATTTTTAATTTAAAATGCAATAAAACATAAGGAAGAGCATGAGAAACTTATTTCAAAGTATCAACGCTGAAATTAAACTGAACGACGATTTAGTTCGTATAATAATTAGTTACTGTTATTTGCTTAACACCACCGATATAGAGGGCGAAGCAAATGAAATGAAAAACATCGGATTCTCATTAGATGAGATATCTACACTGACAGCAAGTAATTTCAATTACCGTGATGATGAATCAATAGCAAAAAAAGTGGAACGATTAATTGGTAAACGACATTTCACCCAAAGATTTGGTAACGATGCTTTCATGCAAATCTTATATGACACCCCTACAATATATAAGAATAATCTTACCGAATCATTGAACACTAACGAATCGACCATACAAAATATACGAGCTAAGAACTGTAAAGAATATCTAATTTGGCTACTAATTTTTGCAGGCTTTCTTGCTTGGCCAGTAGCTATAACTGCTATGTGTGCAAAAGATTTTATTAAAGAAGGTATCAATCCATCATCATTTTGTGGTTTTATGTTTTTAACACTTGGCGGATCCTCATTTTTTAGTTTATCTTTTGGAATTTACATTTTTGCAAAAAAAATTGTCAAACGAAGAAAGGCGATTAATCGAGCAAACAACGACACATCAACATTATTCTGGCAAACACTCGATCAATCAACAGAAGGCTATTATCTGCTTAATCCTGATAGCGATAGTGATATCGTTTCCGTTAATATCCAAGGCACTGCAGAAATAGATGGTGAGAACAAATACTCACCACCATCGTATCAGCGATGAAGCACTACCAACCAGAGATATGACAGATTGTTGACATCCTCACCTCCCTAAAGGAAGGTGATTCCCGCGACTTTACATCGCAGTGGGTTCCTGCTTCATTGCCGCGCCGATGCGCTTGCTCCACAGGCCAACACGGCGTGCCCCGCCGCTAAAATATTTTTTGCTGCATTAACATCAGCATTCATCTGTTTGTGACACTTAATACAGGCAAATTTTTCTTGCGACTGACGACTTAATGCATCGATATGCCGACATGACGAGCATCGCTGCGACGTGTATTGTGGCGGGACTTCCACGACGTGCCCACTTCGCCAAGTCGATTTGTAGTCCAGCTGTCGCCTGAACTCATACCACCCTTGATCCAAGATGGACTTATTCAGACCGGACTTTTCGCTCACATTACCACCTGGATTGTCCACCGTGCCACTTGCCGACTTGCTCATATTCTTAATTTTCAATGCCTCAACAACAATCATCGCGTGGTTTTTGCTGATCCTTGTTGAAAGCTTGTGCTGAAAATCTCGTCGAGCATCGGCTATTTTTCCGTGAACTTGGTTGACTTTATGTTTTGCCTTTTTCCAATTTTCCGAGAATCGTTTTTTTCGAGACAGTCTTCTTTGTTTAATAGCCAGTCTCTTTTCTAACCTTCTAAAACTATTCCGAGGGGCAATATGCTCGCCTTCTGAAGTTGTTAGAAAATGCTTTATCCCCATATCGAGCCCAATGGCCGTGGTTAAGCGTGAACTTTTCTCTGGTTGCATGTCCATTTCCACTTGAATAGACACAAACCAATGCTGTCCACGCCGACTAATGGTGTAATTTTTGATTTTACCTTTAATCATTTGACTACGATAGAAGCGCATTCTTCCTAATTTAGGGAAGGTAATGTGCCGATTATCAAGCTTCACCTGATTGGGCGCAGGAAAGCGAAAACTATCTCCTTGCCCTCGTTTTTTGAATCGTGGCAATCGCTTATGAAGCTGTTTTTTGTCAAAACAGTCTCTAAACGCGCGCTCTAAATCACGGAGCTTTTGCTGTAGAATATGCGCCGGGCACTCACGCAAAAAACTGTAGTCCTCTGAGCGCTTCCAAAGTTTCGACCAAAAATCGAGCTCTTGATAATACAAAATGGGGTGCTTGTTTTTGAGTCTTGATAGATTTAAGGCAAGCGCTTTATTCCAAAGAAAACGTGTATGACCAACAAAGGATACCATTTTACAGACTTGGTCCTTGCTGGGTTTTAATCGAAACTTATAGGCTTTCCTTATTATCATAGGGCGATTATACTCTTGGCCTATGAGCAAAACAACGAAAATTAGAACAGGAAGACACGTCGTTTCCAAGCTTCATGCACATTTGGTCTTTGTCACAAAATACCGAAACAAGGTCTTTACAAAACGAATGCTAGATCGTATGAAAATCATTTTTTTGGATATTTGTGAACGATTTGAAGTGATTTTAGAGGAATTTGATGGTGAGCATGATCATGTTCACCTTATGGTTACCTATCCCCCAAAAGTTGAGCTCTCTAAACTCATTAATAGCCTAAAGGGTGTGTCATCACGGTATTTAAGACGAGAGTTCCCACAACAAATTGAAAAGTATTATTGGAAAGGCGTTTTATGGTCACCCAGTTACTTTGCAGCCAGTTGTGGGGGAGCTCCGATCAGTATCGTGCGTGAATACATTAAGAACCAATCAACACCTGATGAAGAACCATGACGAAATGAGCGCCTTATATCACCGACCTGAAGGACGATGTCTTACGGCGCATTGGATAAAACTGATCGTTTCTTTGTCTCTGCTGAATAGGTTGGGAGAGAACCATATCAGATTCGCTTATTTTGCGACACAACTATTTCTCGTCATTTGTACGACTCAGTTTTGACAGAATCAGAAAACACTTTATTTATTGCGTCAACTGCTTTACTCTTTTGTTTGTGGATGAACTGCCTGCTGACACTGTAAGTCTTTAATCGGTGTGCTTTAGTGTTTCAAGTGCTAGCGATGCTTTTTCTGAACCATTAATTTGTTTTGCTGCGCACTGCCATGGAGTGTTCTTTACCATACTTTTTTATTCTTAATTTGTGGTTATTGAAAGGATGACAATTACATATTGAAAGAAACAGAACGCCCAAATTGATCGATTGTTGTGCTTGAGTGCCTTCTGAAAAATGTAACCCTGTTTTGAACCACGCCCATAAACTAGCTTCAACTAACGAGACCTTCTAAAATGCCAGCTTCTACCTTGAACAGAATACCTTTCTTTCAAAGCACACCGAGTCACCTTTGTCAGCTAGTGCTTGATTATAAGGGTGACTATGATAAATATAAGATCCTCGCTGAACTATCCCTTACTCATTCTCATTTTAAAAAACTTGCCTTGCAAGTTTTATTACAATCAGTCTTGGACGACCGTCGTAAAGAGGTTGAAGAAATGTTGGCCATTAACTCTGGCCTCCTATTGCTCGATCCAATAGAGTTGCATTTGCCACCTACACAGAGTCAGTATACTTGGCAGACCTTTGAAGTTGATCACCCTTTGGTGATAGCGCTTGTCAGAAATCAAGTTGAAATGGTTAAGCGCATTCTTCCACCTTTTCTAGAAGCTACCTGCAGTGACGTTAAGCTCATTCAAATACTGTGGGAACGTGCGGATGGCATTAAAGCAAAACAATCAGAGAAGACAAAACAGTTTAATGTTGAGAAATTAATTCAGGCGATTGTTGCTGGAAACGCACGAAAGACTGTTGAAAGCAAAGCTGGAGGGGATGTATCAACTAATGACCCGTTGGAAACATTTAGGCATCTTATCCTCCCAAGCGAACCTGTTGCTTTGACTGATTACTTTGCTATTGAGAAACTCCTGATAAAGGCCTATCTGGCATACGAAAATAATTTTTATGAACTAAATTGTGATCAAAGACAGGAATTTTCCATTCAAGTGGTTGGATATCTTCAGAGTTTACTCGCCCCTGAGGACGCTAAAATTTTTTGCCAAGGGCTTGAGGATGTTGTGCGTGGAAAGAAACCGATTGAAGTAGGTGCATCAGTATTGAGACTACGCAGAGAGCCTGGCGTCTCATTTTATCGTTCTTCTCTGTTAGATCAGACTGGGCTTGGACGCTCCTATCTCATCGGTGGAATGAGCGGAAACACGAGTGCTATGCGAACGTCGTGCGTAACAGGTGGCCGGCATCCCCCTGTTATGCAGAAATTATGTAGAGCAAAAGCAGCGGCGCTTGAAAATCTTAAATCACAGCATGCCCTACGAGACGGGTCAGATGCTTCACTAATAAGCTGCGTGGTTTTGTAAGAGTTATAACTGAGTTCAGTAACAGGCTTTGTAAAAACTGAGTCTATTTAGCCAACAACCGTCGATTAACATAGCACTTCAAGTCAGCGCTGCCGCATCAAATTTTCGCCTACTATAAATCAGATACTTAGTAGTTCCCACTAATCAGCCTTTCGCGTTATTCTAGGACCAATTGCTTAACTTTCACTCCATTTTCAACGAGGAAGCACCATTATGAAATAAAAAAATGCACGGGATGACTGCAGTCCATCATTTGATTTAAACAAGCGGGTTCGCGAATGTGATGATATGATGACACAATATTGGAATGAAAATCCAGATCTGCTTGAGGCTGTTAAAGAAAAAAAGAAAAAAAGGAAAAAAGGAAAACGCAACAAATGAGCTTTTACAATTATGTAATGAGATCTTGGAAACAATCAATTTAGAGTCAGGAAAATCTGTAGAGAAGGTCGAATCATTCAACATCAGGGAATTAGTATCTAAAAATATTACTCTTTTAAGTCACATTGCGGCAAATAAAAGAATAGTTTTATCGGCTGAAATTGATGAGGAAGTCCCTATTATTCTGAAGGGGAAGAGAAAATATTTATACCGTAGCATCTTAAACTTGGTTAGCAATGCCCTAAAATTTACTGAGAAAGGATTTGTCAAAATAAAGATCACGCCGTTTAAAAAAGACAACGGTGTAGTAACAATTAAAATAGTAATAGAAGATACCGGCATAGGAATACCGAGAGATAAGTTTGAGACTATTTTTGAAAATTTTTCTCGACTTACACCTTCATTTGAAGGCAACTTCAAAGGGTCAGGGCTGGGCTTACATACGGTTAAGCAATATGTTAATGCAATGTCTGGAAAGATCGAGGTAAAAAGCGAGGTAAATAAAGGAACTTCATTTATTTTAACTGTCCCATTTCTTGAGTCTGGCTCAAATGAGTTTGAATCTCAAACTAAAGATTTGAAGAATTTTCAAGCAGAACAAATAAAGCCCATATCAGCAGATAGCAAAATATTTAAAAATAAAGTAGGACATATTTTAGTTGTTGAAGACAATAATATCGCGGCAATGGCAATAAGCGTTTTTTTAAAGCCTCTCAATTGTAATGTAGATATAGTGAAAAATGGTGCTAAAGCTATAGAAATGGCAGGAAGTATTACATATGATTTAATTTTAATGGATATAGGTCTGCCAGATTACAGCGGTATAGATGTAACAAAAACAATTCGTTCCTTCACAGACATAATGAAATCCAAAGTACCTATTGTGGCAATAACAGGGCATGGAGGAAATAAAGAATTACAAGATCAAGCAATTGAAGCAGGTATGCAGACTGTTTTGAGTAAACCAGTTAAGTCTATTGATTTAGAGAGAATTCTTCGGAATTATGCGTTGCACATGAAGAACTGATTTTTGTAAAATTTCAATGGCGAAAAAATTACTTTGAGGGATTTATTCTCTATTTAGGATCTCAGTCTTTACAAGTGACCATCTCCCACTATTTTAAACCACCAAAAATAATGGTTGTGTTGCAAAATCAGCGGATCTGATATGATTCTATCCCACTCTACTCAGCGGAGACAAGGAAATGATCAGCTTCAAAGGTCGACACTTCATGAAATGTATCATTCTTATGGCGATACGCTGGTATCTAGCTTACGCCCTGAGCTACCGTGATATCGAAGAGATCATGGCTGAACGTGGCGTGGAAGTCGATCATTCAACCATTAACCGTTGGGTTGTAAAGTATGCTCCGAAACTTGAAGCGGAATTTAGAAAGCGTCATAAAAATAAAGTAGGTAGCAGCTGGCGATTTGATGAGACCTACATCAAAGTTAAAGGACAATGGTGTTATCTCTATCGCTCCGTTGATAAGTTTGGTGATACAATTGATTTTATTTTATCGAAAAATCGCAATAAAGTCAGTGCAAAACGATTCTTAAATAAAACTATCGGAAATTCAGGATGTCCTGAAAAAGTTACGGTAGATGAAAGTGGGGCTAACACTTCAGCTTTAACATCGATTAATAACTCATTATCCGATCTCGATAAAATTGAAATCAGGCAAATTAAATATTTAAATAATATTGTTGAGCAAGACCACAGATTCATTAAAAAAATCACCAAACCGATGATGGGATTCAAAGCCTTCCATTCAGCAGAAGCAACTTTAATTGGGATTGAACTTCATCACATGCTTAGAAAAGGGCAATGTACAAATATGGCTAATATTCCTGTCTTCAAGCAATTTTATGCGCTCGCAGCGTAGCTGTACCCAGAATAAAATTATTTCCATTAAAATTATAATTGCGACAGAACCTGGGTGATCGTTTAACGGTCTCTTCACAGCTTTTGCAGGCATATTTAACAGGAACAATATCCAGCTGTTCGCTGCAATCTTCGCCAATTCTTGTTAATTGGCAGCCGCATTTGCATTTTTTATCATCTTCTGGCAAATCATGTTCAACACGCATCGTGTGTGTGTGGCAATGGTGATTTCAGCCTCTGACGCTGCTATTTCCCCCTTTTCTTCTGATTCAACAGTCGCTTCATCAAACAAAGTGTATTGTTGCGAATGGTCATATTTTTCTGATTTTTGGCCATACTGACTTTGTAGCAATTGATTGATTCGTACATGAAGGCATTTAATTTCAGCTTGCTGGTTTTGCAATGCTAATTTTTTATCTTCCAGTGCACGTGCCTGCTGTAACAAAAGTGCTTTAAGTTCGTCATTGGATTTATTGGCAATATCTTCGGCAGTAATCATGAAAAAGTACTACCATAAACACTGCCGTCAAACGAGTTAATGCAGGATTAACTACCTAATAAATATTGGGAAATTCCAGTTCTGGCCGCTTGCTAAGCAGCTGAAAATCCAATCCCGCAAACAACCAGTTAAGCGCTTTTTCATCAAGCACCAGTCTATCTGCCTGAAAATGCCGAGGAATTTTAAATCGACCACTGCTCAATCGCTTTTGCCAGAGCATAAAGCCATTTTTATCCCAATAGAGCGCTTTTAGGATACGGCGACTTTTATTATAAAATATAAATACACACCCAGTCGCTGGATCGTTTTTCAAAGTATCTGTAATATAAGCAGACAATCCCGAAATTGCCTTGCGCATATCAACTGGCGATTGTGCTAAATAAATTTGTGTATCTGCAGGAAAGTTTATCATTGAATATCCCCAAGAGCTGTTAACACTAACTTTAATGATGCTGAATCATTGGGTAACTCAATAACAGCACCAGAAGATAATTTAATTATAATGCGAGCGAAACTTAGAGATGGCGCTGTTATATCGTCACAAGCAACAACCCGAGAAAACTTAACATGACGCTTGCGTTGACGACCCCGCTGGTGCGTAAAACTGTTAAAATGAATATTGTGGCGTTTGCAATATTCAGCCTGCTTTAAACCACTGGCTTTCCAGTCGGTAAAAACGGCCGACCAATTATCAATGTCTTTACTCATTTTTAACTGGGGTGGCAGACAAGATGGTACTTCATCGTCATTCATCACTATTGACCTCATACTCTTTTGTGGAGGTCAATAGTAAACCGTTTTTTTAGATGGAGTGATAGATGCGGTTGATTGATCGCTTACTCCTTAATCGACAAAGCCGTTTCTATACCCTCCGCGGCGATTTTACTTCCGGTGTGAGATTAACTGAAGCTGCCTTTAAAGATCTGATGGTACATTTTTCAACTCTTAACCCTTCTAATTTTTGACGTGTATGTAGGTTAATTAATATCAATCAAATTTCTCTGACATCCACTGATAATAAAAAGCATCAAGTGCATTCTCAACCTCTGAAAATGCTTTTTCTAGATCTTTAGTTGTACTTTTACTAGATTTGATTGCTTCATGAAATATCCGTAATTTTGAATCAAGTAGAGGAAGCTCTAAATAGCTAACGCCGCCACGAATACGATGTAGTTCTGCACGTAATGAATCGAAATCACCTGTAGAAAAATACTTTTCAAGCTTAGATTTGTTATCAGGGATCTCATTAAAAAAAATAATTAACATTTCATATGCTAATTTCTTTCTCCCCATACATTTTTTTACACAAGCATGCCAATCAATTGGCTGTAGTTCAACTACTCCTTTAGTGTCAGAGTCTGAATTACCAGTGGATAGGGAATCACTTCTGTCGTCATTATTAAGTACAAATCTTTGAAAAATAGATACTAATGCGCGAATCTGGGCTGGCTTTCCAAGAACATCCTGTATTCCAGCAGCAAGTGCTTCTTTGCAGCGATCTGAATTTGATGCATGTGCTGTCAAAGCCACAATCGGAACATTCGCTCTTTCTTTATTACCCAGCGATCGAATTTTCTTAGTTGCTTCGATTCCATCAAAATCTGGTAAACCAATATCCATAAGGATTAAATCGTATTTGTTTTTATTTGCCAGATAGACGGCCTGATCACCTGTTTCAGCACAGTCTATTGAGCAGTTAATCTCTTTTAGTAAAGCTTTTGAAGCAAGCATCGCCATGTGATTATCTTCCACAAGAAGAACTGATGTAGTTTTTGTATATGATTTTTCACTAGATTCATTTTTAATTGATGATAAAACATAAAGCTCACTATAAGAGGTTTTTTTATCTGCTTGTTGAAATGGTATTGTAATGGTAAATTGACTTCCTTCCCCCACCTTGCTGTTAACAGATATTTCTCCGTGCATCGCATCAAGATACCGTTTAACTGTATATAGTCCCAATCCAGAACCTTTGTACACACCTTCATATGATGGCGTTAGACGTGAAAAATGTTCAAATATAATATCAAATTTATCCTCAGGGATTCCAATGCCGCTGTCTTTTACTGATAAAACTAAGGTGATATTTCCAGATTGATTCTCCTCCCCATCTCTTTTTAGATTAATCTTGACGAAACCTTCCTTAGTAAATTTCAAAGCGTTGCTTACAAGGTTAATTAACGTGCGTTGAAAGTAGGTCGGGTATCCAATCAAAAGATCAGGAACATCGTTACTTACCTCTTTGGAAAACTGAATGTTCTTATTTCTTGAAACAGGAGTTAACAGGTAAAATACTTGCGTAACTATTTTTCGAACATCAAAGACTTCAACTTTTTTTTCAAGATTACCTGATTCTAATCTCATCACCTCGAGTATTTCATTCGACAGATTCAAGAGTTCATTGGTTGCGCCTATCACTAATGAACTGTTTTCTTTAATATCATTTAGCGCGTCTGCAAGCTCATCAAACTGTTTGTTTCTAAGTGCAGCATGTGCATCTTGAGCCTGATTGAGTAACATCTGTGTAACACCCAATATCCCTGTAATTGGGGTGCGGATATCATGGCTCATGTTTTCGATGAATTCTGTTTTAGCAAAATTTGCAACTTCTGCGTTTTGTCTCTCTTTAATGAGGTCATGTTCTGCTTTTTTCTTTTCAGTAATATCAACAGATATACCAACGACACCTATTACTGAATTGTTATCGTCAAATATTGGAACGCGGCTTGATAAGTAATAGACAGGGTCACCATTATCATCATAGAGAGGAGGCTCTTCAACATTAATCTTTGGTAAGCCAGATTCCATTACCTCCATATCGTCATTTTTAAAAGATTGCGCTTGACTTTCTTTCCAATTTGCTAGCTTACCCATTTTTTCATATGTCATGCCAACAAATTGATCTAAACGATCTAAGCCTAATAACTTAAGCGTGTTTTTGTTGCAGCCCATAGTAATGCAATCACGATTAAGCCAATACACATTGTTAGGCATATTTTCAATTATTCTTTGAAAATATCTTCTAATGCCATCTGGGTCATTTGGATTTTCTTTATTAGTGGTGTAAAGATTGTATATCTCTCGTTGTTTCATTGATTGGTCAGCCCATTATTCACTATAAGAATTATACATCTAAGAGTATATCCTATAGTGGAAATTCTGAATACGCCTACCCATTTAAAAATAGTTAGTTATTATAGCATTCGAGATATTAGCATCAATGAGGAGGAAACCTGCAATATTGAAGACATTGAAGTAAAAGAAGCAGTATAGATTCGGTTATATGTTGTACAGATTTACTGGTGCCACGAACCGTATCTTCGAGCTTTATAGAAACAACATTAATGACTATATATTGCTCAATATCTGCGAAATACTATTAACGTTTTCTTCGAGAAACATACTCTCATGATTACCTGAGACAAAATGTGTGATCAGGTCGGTACAATAGTTAGACCAATGATTTTCCGGGTGGTTAATCGTCTGAAATATTGGCATGATTTCAGACGCTTTAAACAAAACCATTTTAAAGTTAAAAGGTTGCATTGAATACTCAAATAGCATCTCCAATCGCTTATTTTGAACACTAAATAACTCGTTACACTTTTTATCCGAATAATGAATTTGTTTAAACTTTTTAAGCCAGTCCTTCTGCTGTGTGCGCATTGATTCTGAAAAATAGCTGTGATCTTTTAATCGATCAGGATATATTGCCCATCCATCTAGTGAGATGATGGACTCTATTTCGTGCCCTTTATTTGAAAGTATCCGTGCCACTTCAACAGAAAGTGTTGAACCAAATGATGCGCCACCTAAAAGAAAAGGCCCTTCTCTTTGAATCGATAATATCAGTTCAGAATAATACTCTGCCATTTCATAAATAGAGTTAAGTTGTATATCTGAATCTCTAATTTCAGGATCTGATATACCATAAATCTGAATTGTATTAGATAGCATTTTAGATAGAGGAAGATACCAAAATATTGTTCCACCGATAGGATGGATCAAGAATAGCTTCTTTATCGCTGATGAATTTAAACAAACAATATCATCAACTCTTGATTTCATATTGATCCTATCAACAAATTCACTTTGAGATTTTATTGTTCTGTACGATACAAAATCAGTAATTTTAAAACTAAAGTTGAACTCATTTGAAATCATATGTGATAGAGTACATGCAAATATGGATGACCCACCTGAGTAAAAGAAATCACTCTCAATATCGGATATCTTTTCCGGTAAAACGGCATTCCAAAGTTTTAGCAATCTGCTTTCTGTTTCAGATAAAGGGCTATTGTCAGCATGTGTATCGGCCAGAAGGCGCGATTTCCTTGCATTTTTTATGGACACCTTGCCATTAGCAGTAATACAAAAGTCGTCTATAAGGTAAAAAAGTCCTGGGATCATATAAGCTGGGAATACTGCTTGTAAACTATTCATGATTGATGAAATATCAACTCTTCCTTTTTCTTTCACTAGAAGATAGCAAACAAGCGTCTTTGCTTGAGTTTTTTTATGGCAATGAATATCAAACTCGCAATCGTATATATTATCCAAAGTTAATATGAATTTTTTTATTTCATCGGTCTCAATACGCACACCATTTACTTTAACTTGGCTATCTATCCTTCTTATATATTCGAGTTCTCTATATTTATTCCATTTAACAAGATCCCCAGTTTTATAAACAACTACGCCATTTAGTCCACATAAAACAAACTTTGCATTCGTTTCAGATTCGTTACTAACATACCGCTTAGCTAATGACTCTCCAGATATCAATAACTCACCAACCTCGTTGGTGCCGCATAATTTTCCAGACTTATTGATGACGTGTAACTTTACATTTGATATAGGTTTCCCGATAATGTTTGATGATATATGACGTTTAATATTTCGAACTTCATGAAATGTCGTATCTATCGTAGCTTCAGCAGGCCCATACAAGTTAATAAGCTGGCAATGACTATAACGCGTAAAAAATAATTTCTTTGTCTGTGTGGAAAGACTTTCCCCTCCTGAGAAAATATAACGCAAAGACAGATGTTTGCTACAGCTACTTAGCTCAAGATAACTATGTAGAATTGACGGTGTGATTTGCAGGACTGTAACGCCGTATTTAGTAACGTTATTTGATATCGCATTTACATCAGCTACATTAACTGAATCATGAATAACAAGTTTTGCGCCAATATAGAAGGGAAGTAGCGTCTCCCAAACAGATGGATCAAATGTCATTGGTGTTCTTAATAGAAACACATCTGATTTAGACAAAGAAAATTGTCTTTTCATCCACAACATATGATTGTTAACTGCCTTATGAGGTATTTCAATTCCTTTGGGCCTTCCTGTACTACCTGACGTATAGATGATATAGGCAGAATCATTTCCATTTGTTTCTCGAGATAACTCCATTGAAGAACTAGAGTATTTGTCTTTATTAGCAAAAACAATATCACATAAGCGAATTACTCTGGTTTCTAGCGGGTTGCTTACGGTACTTTCATCGTTATCAGAAACCATGACTTTTGGATGCGAGTTTGAAAGGATCATACTAACACGTTCTGACGGATAGCTTTTATCTATCGGAACATAGCAGCATCCCAGCAATAATACCGCTATTATCAAGAATATCATTTTATCTGACCGATTAACGTAAATTGCAATTCGGTCACCTTTCTTAATATCGTGCTCACGTAATTGAAAAGCTACGCTTGTAGAAATTGATATTAGTTCACTATATGAGTATTCGCGGTCTTTATATTGAACCGCAATATTCCCAATATTAGACTGTGATACCGATAGAATGTAATCTAGGACTGATAAACATCTATCGTAATCCAATTCTGTATTTTTATTTTTTAGTAAAATCGATGCTTTCATCAATGGCACCTACTTTTAACTATCCTATTTCCAAAGATAAAAGCCCATAACAAGTTTCATCTCCTTTATAGTATTTCTCGCCCTTAACCATTGATATGGTGTTTGCTGGCTCATAACTATCTAAGTTGAAATATTCTGCGAAGGCTTCAGAAAATCTATTTTGGCTAGGTATATCAAAAATAATATTTGATCCTTCCGGAACATATGAAACAAGAACATTTGTTAGCAACTTGGCGATTTCTGGCGAGTTAGAATAGAAAGGACCAATACGATAACCCTGAATACATGGCCTAATAAGGCCATACCCATCTATACTACCATTAGCATCAATTGAAACAAACGCGAATGTCTCAGGCTGCTTTAAGGCTGTGTTAAAAAATTTATTTCTTGATGCTCCCCATAACTGTTTATCGTAGCCAACCATCTTTCTAAATAGATTTGATTTATCCATGCTATTTGTTACCAAAGTGGAAGCGTCAATAGATGGTGATTCACTCATTACAAACCTATTATTCCTACCATCTTCGAAAAAGCTACTTTTTTTATACCTTTTTACTTGTTGTGGTACAGCATATAATGAAATTGAACTTATATCTTGAAGCCTTTTCATTGCGAATTCCCACAACATTCCACCATAGCCTCTTTTTCTGAACTCTCGTTTTACAATGAACAATCCAATAAAAGCAAACATTGATTTGTCTTCTCTCTGATATCTAACGATAGATATTGATGCGATCATTTTATTACCGAGAAATAAAGACAAAAACCCTTCTTTTTCTGTTGCATAGTATGAGTTATAATCGAACTTTCCCGGATTCCAACCTTCATCTTTTGCCCAATTGATTGCGGTTTCTAAATCATTTCTACTCATTTCACGAATGATAACTTCCTGTTCTTTTTGTATATCTTTGTGGTCTGATGTTATTTTTCTCATTATTGCAATTCCGGTATATTCATATTCTGAGCTTAATTGAGATCAATCCTAACAACCAAAAATTAATAAAATATTAACCATACGTGAAGGTTAATTTAATATAACTTCAAGGTGTTGAGATAACTCGCTGATCCCACATAAATTCTTTATAATTTCTTTCGCAAAAAAAACAACCATAAGGAACAGGTATGTTGAAGCTCAGCGAGTTAAGGTCCATTTTAGGCGTTCATTTCACTTGGCACAAGTCTCGACTTGATTGTTTTTTACAAATTCTCATGGGTCTTTTTATAGTCAGGACAGTCAACCTGAGAGAGATTGCGTTAGCCATCGAGAGTAAAGCAAAAATAGATTCACGTTATCGTCGTATCAAAGCCTTTTTCACTGACTTCAAACTGATTGGACTTGTGACAAACCCGAGAAAAATTTTAAAGTTATTTTCCTTAAAAATAGATTAAGCTGAATAATAAATACCCGACTTCAACAAAAGTAATAAACTTATAATGGATAAAAGGAAGCTGCTACATAAAGAAGGGCTTCAATCGGATATCATTAATAAAAAAACGCGCGAACCATGAAATAACCCGCGCGTAATCCCTGTAAACTCTAACGTAAAACAGGACAAGGAAATGATATCACGGATAAATAAATTAACCCAATTTCGCGCGCGTATTTTTTCACTTTTCAATAAACGAAAAGACGCAGTGATGAATC
The DNA here is from genome assembly GCA_030425825.1 of Alphaproteobacteria bacterium. GTDB lineage: Bacteria > Pseudomonadota > Alphaproteobacteria > JAUHZY01 > JAUHZY01 > JAUHZY01. The sequence goes on along the minus strand of JAUHZY010000003.1, from coordinate 1,563 downwards.
TGCTTGATGCTATTAGTAGCCACGCTCACCAAGCGCGCAGTGTTGTCCAACTGAGTGAAGCGCCGTGCTTTGAGCGCCAATACAGCAGTATCCCAAAAGCCATATCAAAGGGCTTGCCGACCGTCGACTGGAAATCAATCGAAAAAGAAACATACAGGACGTTGTTTGATAGCGAAGAAATAGAATCGCCTTGTTTTATTATTGATTGCACCTGTAATCCAAGGCCTTTTTCTAAAAAATTAGCGGATCGAACAATTACACATCAACCAAATCCTGCGCCGGGCAATAAGCCGATCTGCGTAGGTCATCAATATTCTTGTGTCACCTTGCTTCCCTCGGATATTTTAGTGCGAGATAAAAAGTGGTTGATCCCCATATCAATGAACCGAATTGATAGCAAACAAAAAGGCAATGAGGCAGGAATTGATGAGGTGCTGCGCCAAATAAAAAACCAGGGCCTAGAGGACGATCTTGTGATCAGCGTTGGTGACACGCTGTATGGCAGCGAAGCGTGCCGAAAAAAAGTAAGCGCTAGTGTGAATTTAGTCCATCTATTCAGGTTGAATTCACGACGGAATGTGTATTGCTTGCCTGAAATATCCAACGACTTATCAAGCAGCAGTGGTCGACCAAAAGAGTATGGGGCAAAAGTTTCACTGTCGGACCCAAAGTCACTGCCAGAACCTGATATAAGGAGTGAAACAGGACGCATAACCCGGAAGGGAAAAATAAATCGTGTCCTCATAGACCGGTGGGAAAGCATGCTACTGCGCGGATCAAAACAATACTCCGGCTCAAAACACCCTATCACACTCATTCGTGTGCGAGTTGTGGATAAAGATGGAAAGGACATCTTTAAAAAACCCATGTGGATCGGTATGCTGGGGCAGCGTCGACGTCAAATCACTTCTATATCAGCCTATTCACATTATCGGTCACGCTATAGTATCGAACACTTTTTTCGATTTGGAAAAACAAAGTTATTGCTAGATGCGCATCAAACGCCGGAGGTTTCTCACGAGGAAGATTGGTGGCGGCTATGCATGATTGCCTACAATCAGCTGTATCTAGCCAACAGTATCGTGTCAAAAATACCAAAACCATGGGAGCGCCATTTACCCGAGTATCAACACGAATCAGAAAAATGTTTCAAAAAAATAACGACGCCGTCGCAAACCCAGCGTGGGTTTGCTAATCTGTTGCAGACAATCGGCACCCCTGCATCAGAGTGCACACCCAGAGGAAGGCCTCGAGGAAAAATAAAAGGTGAGACCGGGGCGAAGCGACCCAATACAGACATCATCTTTAAAACGAAAAAAACCGCACAAAGTGGTAAAAAAATAATTAATGCCGACTCTGAGCACAGGCATTGTAACGCCAACCTCAACGAAATTAAAAATCTACTTCAAGGGCTGCGTGACGTGGTACAACAGTCTTACCACTACGGATCACCTCTAGCAATAATGCAAAATAACACCAGTTGATTTGGCGCAAGAAATATCAATATAAGACTAATTTAATGTATGTTGTTTCCCGGCAGAAATGCGCTTGTCACAAGTCCAA
>JAUHZY010000008.1 GCA_030425825.1 Alphaproteobacteria bacterium | reverse complement strand
CTGACGGCATAAATAGCTTTAGCTACCAATGGCTACGCGATGGTGTCGCCATTGATGACGCGCATGACGCCAGCTACACCCTTGGGCAAGCCGATGTCGGCGCACAAATCAGTGTCACCGTCACGCATACTGACCCACTCGGCAGCGTAGAATCAAAAACCGCTAACAGCACAGCCGCTGTCAACAACGTCAACGATGCTCCCGAGGCCGGCGACACCGTTGAGCTGGGCAGCTTCGATGAAGACAGTGAGGTACAAATCACGCCCGCCATGTTACTCGTCAATAGCTATGACCTCGATGGTGATGCACTGACTGTCACCGATGTTTCACTGAACAACCCCAGCGATGGCAGTCTACTCTTGGCTGGAGACGGCAACTGGTACTTTACCCCCAATGAGAACGAACACCTATCCAACATACCCATTAACTTTACCGTCTCAGACGGCCAAACCAGCACCCAAGGCAGCGCAACCCTGGACATTACGCCCGTCAACGATGCCCCCGAAGCTGGCGAAGCACCGATTGCTAACGTCAATGAAGACGAGGTCATCACTTTAAGCGTACAAAACGATCTGCTATCACACATCACGGACGTAGATACCGATAAAGCTGACTTAACAGTCAGCAACCTTGCCATCGAAAACGCTAGTTTTTTACTTAACGGTGATGAGATGACAATCACTCCAGACGCCAATTTTTATGGTGTATTGGACTTAAGCTATGATGTCTCAGACGGCGAGCATACCCTCTCAACAAACTACTATTTCAATGTCGCCGCACAGAATGATCCACTGATGGGTAACGTTACCCTTGTCAGCGATGCTGATGTCAATGCCCCTGCACAATACGACACACTAAGCGCCAACGTCAGTGACTTAAGCGATGCTGACGGCATAAATAGCTTTAGCTACCAATGGCTACGCGATGGTGTCGCCATTGATGACGCGCATGACGCCAGCTACACCCTTGGGCAAGCCGATGTCGGCGCACAAATCAGTGTCACCGTCACGCACACTGACCCACTCGGCAGCGTAGAATCAAAAACCTCTGACAGTACAACTGCTGTTATCAGTACCAACAACGCTCCTACCTCCATTAACACCAACAACAGCTATCAGGTTGGATGGCAGGATGAAGCGCACAATGATAATGATGGGTACATCATTAGAACATATGACGAAAATAGCAATAACATCTCTACAAAAAGTTACAAAGATTACACTTTGAATGATGAAAGTACTCAGGTCTATGAGAATGGAAACCTAATGTCTTCTGAAGATGAAGCCTATTTAGTTCAATTCACCTATGACGAGCATGGCAATGAATTATCTCAAACTGCCGTAAATAAAGTTACGGGAGAGGTTAATATTATTTCACGTGTGTATGAATACGATGAAGCAGAAACAGGACGCATCTTGTCAAAATCAACATATATAAATCAAAATGAATTATTTGAGGGAAAAAATACATATACCTATGATGAACATGGCAATATTACCATGACTCTTCGTGAATCCGACCAATTATTAGGACAAGAAAATGGCGAGATTCAGGTTCTCGAGCAATATTCCTACGATGGTAATAATCAACTGGTATCGAAAAGTACCGATATCGGAAATGACGGTCAGATTGATAGAATCCAAAGCTGGTCTTACAATGAGCAAGGCCATATCACACTCTATGAAATTGATAGTGATAATGATGGGCAGGCTGATGCCACCGATAAATATCTGTATGACACTGAAGGCAATTTATTGATAAAAAGTACATATCTTGCTGACGATCAAGATCCAGTTGAAGTTTGGAAATACTCCTATGATGAATCAAATAATTTAATCAAGATATCGAATACCGACATAAGTGGTAGCGGTTTTGCCAACCTCAATACCTACAACCCTGACGGCAGTCTATTTTCTGAAAGCTTTTATCGACAGATAGCAAATACACGAGGAATTTTTGTCCATGAGACACAAGAACTCTTGCAAACCGATGAGTTAGAAGATTTTACTAGAGGTATCCACAGAGTCGAAATGAATGAGGAAGGGAATACGTCGTATATCCGATCATCAAATTACAATAATGCCTTTATGGATTTATACCCAACTCAGGTCAGTTTTAATATCATTAATGACGAATTCACGCGTTTTGAGGAACTAAAATCTTATGATCTCTATGGCAATTTACAATCAAGTGTTATAAAAAATTATAGCACCAGTGGAGCCATCGAGACAGAAGTCAGAAAATACTACAATGAGAATGAGCATCTAACTCGAGAGGAGAAAGATATTTATTACACTGTTATCGAGGGTGGTCAAATCATCATTAATGAAACAGATAGTAAAGAGACCCTACATTATAATGAAGAAGGTATCGTCATATTATTTGAACTAGATGAAAATCTTGATGGCATCGTTGATTACAGAGTAGAGAACAATTCTCTAGGCCATCTAACTATCAAAGAAGAAGACCTAGATCTAGACGGCACATTCGATCACAGAACAGTATACACTTACGATGAAAATAACAATTTAATCGATCAATCAACCATTGACATTGCGTCAGGTGATCTACTAGAGCAAAGAACAACAACTTTTGACATAGAAAACAATACAGTCATAAAAGAACGTGATTACGATGGAGATGGCAATGTCGATCATGTGACAATTGAAACATTTGATGATCAACAAAATCTATTAAAATTAGAGCAAGATTATGGAGCTGACGGATTAATTGATATCGCTGTATATTATACCTATGACAATCAAAACAACCTTCTTTCACAAAGTGTTGACTTTGATAATGACGGTACGATGGATGGAGGTATTAGATACACCTATGATTCACAAGGCAATCTACTCACAACATTAGAAGATGGTGATGGTGATGGTATCTTTGATGTTACAAACACCTACACCTACGACAGCAACGGCAATTTACTCACCCATGACGCTGATGGTTATCACCAGAAAATCACCTATGATGCACTCGGCAATATTCAATCTTGGTTAATGCTCAACTCCTTAAATGAACCAACTATGAATTATATCAAAGGGCTAGAAGAAGCAGAAATTTTAGGTGGAGCGGGTCAAGGGCTATTTGCAACCAGTCGATTTGAAACATTTACTTACAATAACGAGGGAATGCTGATTTCTGCTAAAGTCAGAAAAGGTGATACTTTGGCAGAATTCTTCTTCAATGAAGAGGGTAGCATTGAAAGTGCAACCTCTGATATAGGTATTGATGGCAATATCGATTACAGCTTAGCACTGTCCATCGATACAACCCCGCCTTACGATCAATCGCTGCCTGCCCGTATCGTACATCATTATGATTTCATCGCTGTTGAAAACGAAGCAGGAGTGATACTGGGCGAACTAATGACAAACGATACAGACAACGAAGATACGCATACTTACAGTGTTGATGATGCACGTTTTGAAGTGGTCAATGGGCAACTTAAACTTAAAGACAATGAGACCCTCAACCATGAGGAAGAGCATACAATCCACCTTACCATCACCAGCACAGACAGTGGTGGCCTTTCAGTCAGTAGCAGTTTCGTCGTGGCTGTCATAGATCAAAATGAAGCACCCACAGGAATCACCATTAACAACGACACCGAAGGTAGCGTTGATGAAAATGATTCCGGTGCATATATAGGAAGGCTTGATATCGTTGATGTAGATAGTGCAGAGATTACTGTCACATTCACGCTTGTTGATGGTCATGAGTATGTTGAAATTGTCGAAGGTAATGATCTAAAGATAATCAGTGGTATCAGTTTAGACTATGAAGAAAATGGTGGCAGCATCGCTGTCACGATACTAGCAACGGACAGTTACGGGGATTCCGTAGAAGAAAGTCTGACTATTCGCATTAATGACCTCAATGATGCACCATTGGGTAACCTTTCTGGAACTTTAAGCAGTGGCGTGGAAGACACCGACTATACAGTACTTGCCAGTGAGCTTCTACAAAGCTTTAGCGATCAAGATGGTGACAGCTTGAGCGTTATGAACCTTAGCGCAGACCATGGTAGCGTGATAGACAATAATGATGGCACATTTACCATTACGCCAAACGCTAACTTCATCGGCACATTAACCTTAAGCTATGACGTAACTGATGGGCAATTAAACGCTGCCAGCACGCGCAGTATTGAGATTTTAGCCCAAAGCGATACCTCCACAGTCGCACCCACCTTGAACCTTGATGCCAACAGCGACACTGGCAGCTCAGACAGTGATAACCTCACCAACGATACCACCCCAACGATTACTGGCACCGCTGAGGCTAACGCTGAGATTGAACTTTTCAGACACATAACCTCTATAGGTACCACCACCGCCAACAATAATGGTGAGTGGAGCTTTACTAGTGGCGCCTTAGGTGATGGCTCACATAACTTTATGGCCGTTGCCACCGATACTGCCGGCAATAGCAATAGCTCTTCTACTTTAACCGTCACCATTGACACCACTCCACCCGCAATACCCACGATCAACACACTGCTTACCAATACCGACATGCCAACTATTACCGGAACAGCCATAATTGAAGCGGGTGACACTTTTGAGGTTGTGGTTAATGGCAACACCTATACACCAATAGTAACAGGCAACGACTGGTCTGTAGGAATAGGAAACGTACTGCCTGATGGAGTCTACGATGTTGTCGCTACTGTTACTGATGCAGCCGGCAATTTTTCGCAAGACACAAGCAGTAATGAATTAGAAATCGATACAAGCGCCCTAACCCTAGAGGCTTTCCAACGAAACACCCCCTCAGAACAGTCAACTACTGCTGACACATTAGTGTTTGACATTAGTTTTAATCGCGATGTTTTAAACGTCTCTAGTGATGATTTCGAGATAGTCGGTACAACAGCAAGCGGCGCCTTGGCAGGCAGTGGTGACTCATACACCCTGACATTATCAGGTGGTAACTTACCCTATATCAAGGGCGAAGTAGAAATCAACCTTGCCAACACTCATGACATTGTAGGCGCTACATTTGGAGAACAACTAACAAACCTAGAGCCTGCCATCGATGAAACTTATCTTGTTCATAATGACTCAGCAAACATTTTATGGGCGGGGCCTGATGGAGTGATAGGTAACGAAGATGATGAATTACTGGCATCACGATTAGATAACCCATCAAATAGTGACCCAATCATTGGCGAACCATTGATTATAGGTAGCGCTTTAGCCAATGCAGTCGACGACTTTTTCTTTCCAGGTAACGCTCTAGTAGTATCCAATCCTCTAAATACATTCTCAACTCATGGTGATCTCACACCAGAATTTTCTTCTCTTGATAATAGCATCACATTTGAAACGGCAGTGACTCAATCTGAAATCAACCTAGTAGAAAGTGGCTTATATTTGTATTCAGCAATATACGGTAATCAATTGGGATTTTCAATTTCCTCCAACACGCTATATATAGATGCTATTACTGAATTACTTTATATTAAAGAGGGTTCTGTGCCTGGAGCTGATTTCCCCCTTATCAGCTTTGTCCCTATTCCATTACCAACCGATGATCAAACTGTAGAAATATCTTATCTAACCCAACCTGTTATGCCCAGCACTGAAAAATTTTATATTTCATATGGCACTGTTTTACCGAAAGCCGCACCGCCCATTATAACCGGGCTTGCCAATGGCAACGATACCGGCAACTCAAACACTGACAGTATTACTAATATCAGCGCCCCCATAATTATTGGTACTGCTGAAGCTGGAGCTACCGTTGAGCTCCTCGATGGCACTATTTCTCTTGGCACTACCATCGCTGACACCAATGGTGACTGGAGCATTACGCCCAACACAGCCCTCACTGATGGGGCATATAACCTAACAGCTACAGCTACGACCGGTAAAACCAGTGATCCTTCCTCAGCTTTGGCAATTACCATTGATACTACCGCCATTGCTACTGTGACACTCACACCGGACATTACCGTCAACGGAAATACTAGCACGACTACCATTGCCGGAACTATCGCTGGCGATTTCCAAGCTGGAGATACAGTCACTTTAACCGTTAACAATAAAGATTTCTCTAGCGGCGTTACCGTTGATGGCTCCTTTGCTATCGACATTGACAGCAGCGACCTCGAAGCAGATCTTAACCAAACCATCTACGCAAGCTTTATTGCCACAGACATCGCTGGCAATGTTGCTGCGCCTGTGACTGACACAGAAACGTATTTCTTTAATAGCGCCCCTGTATTTAATAATTCACCCTTCTTTACCATCAATGAAAACACCTTATCTGTTGGAAGTGTTGCGTCGACAGATCAAGATAACCATCCCATAACCTATAGTATAACTGGCGGAGAAGATGCTCTACTATTTGAGATTGACCCTAACTCCGGCTTAATTCGTTTTAAAGAAGAATTTTTGCCGAATTATGAATCCCCCAGTGATGCCAATGCAAATAACCAATATAAAATTAATGTGACGGCAACCGACCAGCTCGGCGCACAGACTTTACAAGAAATTACTGTTAGCGTAACCAACATAATGAATGAAGTACTTGCCGCCACCTATACTGAACAGGATGGCGCAAAAGGCTCTTATGCTGCCGGCGATATAGCATTAGTGGAAGTCATAGACTCAGATAATACAGGAGGCTTTTCTCTGGGTGATACTATTCGCTTTTATGGCAATTATTTAACTGCACCCGATCAGCCAACCACACAAGCCAGTGCACCATACTACGAAGCTATAGTTAATGGCCTATCTCAAAATAGCGATCAAATCGGAAAAGATGTGGCACTCGCATTTACTGGGTATGCTGAGTTTAATAGCAGTGGAAACTTTGTTGCTAATAGGGCAACAGATGTTAACTTTGTTATGACACTTCGTGATTATAAACAATTCACCACCTCAGATACAGAGAACTATAATATCACCTATGAACATGAAAGCTTAACTATTGCCCGATATGAAGGAGGATACTTTGAAGATGGCGGCTTTGTCGATGGGAGTTTTACAGGTTTCGAACTAATTTCAGATTCCCTCGAGGCAACAAAAAATGATGTTGTCAGAGCTTTTGATACTATTCAAGATATCCCTCTTTTCCCGATTAACAACTTTGCTAACAGCCTAGTACAAGCTGGAGATAATGATTTTTTTGATACCTATATTCAACCCGTAGGAATCAACGGCCTTGTTGCGAATGATGATCAATTTTCTGTTTTTGCAACTGATGACTACAGCCTCATTGGAAATATTTTCTTGGATAATGGATTTGGGGCTGACTCAAAATCAAAAAGCTATTATTACCTGGATGTTCCAGCGATTAATGGTACAACTTATGAGCCTGGAGAAATTCTCACTCTCGCTTCAGGCTCTCAGATTACAATCCATCAAAATGGTAATCTTTACTTTCGACCTGCTTTTGCTTACAACGATTTTACAGTCCTCGATAGCGTTACAGAATCCATTGACTACTCACTGAGGGAGCTTCTTAATACATCGAACCTCCCCCCCAACCCTGAAAACCCTAGCGGCCTCTACGACCGCGCAACCATTGATATCAATATTACGGGCAACATTACTATACTGGAAAAATTTGTTAATCAAGTTAACAATGATGTTCTTAACCCCGAAGGAGGCGTCATCGCTTATCAGGATGATAATAATGATGGAATGTTCAACTATGCTGACGATACGGTTTGGATTGCTGTAAACTTTAGCACGGATGAATTTATTGTTGGGAATTTTCCGGTTGGAGACCTAACAGGAAACGATGGAGAAAAGCTCTTTTCTACAGTTCTCGAAGCAACGAATGAAGATGGTATTGTGTCTTATGCTAACGCTGATAATATTATAGAAAATCCTGGTGATTCTTGGAGCGTATCGCCAAATGGTACATTTAATGCTGAAATGCACATAGATCAGTTGTTATATACCAACGCACAGATATACTTCATTAGCACCAGTTCATCAGTTGCAGAAACTTTCTTTCTAAGAGAAAATGTAACAACAGATATTCAAGACCGATATATTCACACCTCTGTTGACACTATTGTTGGACCCTATGAACAAAGTCATGGTGAGAACCTACCTGTTCAAACAGACTTTGTTGCGTACGCATCATCAGCAAACGATCCTTTTCTTTCACTACATTGGGTTGGCGTACCCCCAGTTGAAAACTTTATCAACAATATTACCAACGGGCTTGTTGCATACCAAGATATCGACAACGCTAATGACAGTTTTGATAAATCAAATGACCAAGTCTGGTTAGCTGTGAATTTTGATACTAACGAAATGATGATCCCTAACATTCCTTCTGACCTATACAGTGGAAGTGATGGAAACAAGCTTTTCTTACCATTCGATTACATGTCTGCTGTTGATGGAGGACAAGGGGCATACATTGTTTCATACAGTGACGGAGACATTCAAAGCGAAGATGCTACCGCAAAAAACTGGACAGTTAATACGAATGTCAATTTTGACACATTTTTGTCTGTTGTGGAATATAATAACGGCTATGGTGAGGGCATGTACCTTGAAGACTCAGCCGATAGTACTTTTGTACTGATTGACAGTCACAGTTCAGAGACTATTGACATACCCAATGAAAACAACAACACACTTAGTGCAAACAGTGACGTCGTACTTATTTTTGGCAAAGATGCCCAAGCAGACTCACTCATTGAAAACAGCCTTGGAATGGCAATACCTGCGGGTGTCACAAGTGGTGGATTCCCCCCCAATACACTAGATAATAACTCTACCAATGATGACCCATTTTTAGATATTGAATGGTTTTATTAATGTGGCTTTGGTAAACCCTCAAGGATGGTTGCGCATACCATGCCATGCTGTTACTTTTGACTTTCTCAGTAAAATATAGTTATAGTAAAAAACTAAAATCGTAACTAATTTTAAAAACAAAGTTAAAAGTCACAACACGGTATAGCCCCAAGAGCACACAAAAGCAGGGTTAAAAGCTGCTCGCTCTAATGGTAGATTCTGTGAGACTCATCATAATAATGTGGAATACTTCATAATTTTTTTAAACAAGCTTCTTTCGAATAGTTATTAGACTTTGACTTTTGTGACATTTGAAAAAGATTAGGTGGCGACTTATTCAATTAAGCGGAGAGTGCATAAAACTGATCGGGCACTGTCATGTTTTTAGAATCCTCATGCTGTCTCTTACGAAGCATGTGGAGAAACTCAATCCCGACCAATGTTGCATTGGCAGAATGGAAGGCTTTTAACCCCATCATTGGCTTGGTAATCTTCTTAATAGATCTGTGGTCTTGTTCCACAATGTTGTTTAAATATTTTATCTGCCTGATAAGCATTTCCTCAGACTCAGGTTGATTTTCATTAATTAATTTTAGTGCTGAATTGTTTGATCCGCTTTTATCTATCGTTACTTTTTCAGACTTTCCAGACTTACCAAAGGCTTTAATCAAAAACGATTTTGCAGCTGTTTTATCGCGGTATTTTGACAGCATGAAATCAATCGTTGCCCCTGATTTATCAACCACCCGATAGAGATAACACCACTGCCCTTTTATTTTTATATAGGTCTCGTCAAATCTCCAGCTACAGCTAATTTTATTTTTATATTGTTTTGCAAATTCAGCTTTTAAATTTGGAGCATACTTATCGACCCAGCGATTAATAGTAGAGTGATCAACGTCAACACCGCGTTCTGACATAAGCTCTTCAATATCAGGCTAGTTAAGTGCGTAAGCTAGATACCAGCGGATAGTCATAAGAATGATACTTTTCAAGAAGTGTCGACCTTTAAAGTTGATCATTTCATTGTTTCCGCTATGTAATTTTAGATATTTTTATACCTACTGTGTTCTAAATGCGACAGAGCCCATTAAACTATCTACTTTTTCATTCTCATTTTAGCCCATAAAAGCGCGGGATGTTTTTTGATTAAACCAAATTCTACAAGACTCTCATCATCAATAAATAATTCAGGCTTTACATCGATTCCATTTATAACAGATCGAATAAATTCTGCTTCTGATGGAGTGTAAGGTAACAGGGTTTCAAATCCCTTACGAACATTATCAATGATAACGTTCGCCCACTCTTTTACAGAAGAAAATCCATCGCAAAAATTATATTTCATCACAGGTATCAATTTATTTTTCAAATCTCTGTGGTCGACTGCAATATCATCATTAGTCAGGTTTAGCATGTTTTTTTTAGAGCACATTGCCGAATATAAAATGAAAATGATGCGAAGCTTGTTGTTATCTATGCTTGTATAATTAAATAGTTCATTGGCATCAAAAAAATCTCTACCTGTTTGACGCTCTAGCAATGCTGTCAATTTACCAGCAGCTAGCTCATGAATATCTAGGATTTGTAAATTTGTAACTTGTCTGCCCGCCATTATGATGCTATCCCGGTGTTCAACGGGCAGCAATGGTACTCGATACATAAAATTAATATCGACTTCAATATTTCCCTGATTTCCTAAGGGGCTTGGATAGCGCCAAACCATTTTCCCGCCCGCATGTTCCCTTGGGTTTCTTAGCATGGTTAATCCCATGCGCCCAAATAAACCTTTGAGCCTATTTTCAACTTCGGGCCTTTCTCCCAACATTGTGCTGCGATCAATAGCACCTATATAGTTTAGATCAGCATCCACAGATAGTCTTGGTAAATCAAAATGGAAAAGATTAAGTGCCGTACCACCTTTTAACGCTAATCGCGTTGACAAATAACTATCATCTGCAATTGCGCTTAAAATTTCTATGAGCCAAATGACTTTTTCAATAATTTCTTGTCGATATCCAGAATGTTGCTTTTCTTTTAATAATCGCTCTTTAGAGAGTATCATTATTTGGCTCCTCCCAGACTTTATTAATCACGGCAAGAGGAACAACCAAGTTCCACCGCTGCAGGCTTTTTACCGGGCCTTTATGGGCCTTTTCCATATAGTGCCGTGATTTGGGTTTATGGTGAGCAAGCAGGTTAAGTTGTTCTTCATTGACGGAAAACTGCTTTTGGTGTTGTTCTAAAAAAAATCCCACTTTGGCTATTGTCGTGGCATTTCCAAGGCGCACAGCATAATTTATTACCCGCTCAATGTCTAAAAAATTAATGGATTCAAAAGAACGCCATATCTCTTCCCAGCCACCCGATAACTCTGGGCGATGAAGACAATCAACTAAGGTGCGTTCAATCGTTGTTACTCGTATATCCATTCCCATACGATCATACAACTTAGTTTCTGAGTATACGTCATCTGGTTTTAATCGGCTTGGATGGCTTAGTTGTTGATACTGTCCATATTCCGATAATAATAAACCAATTCTATCATCTGAATTAAAGTAAATGGTTGCAGCAACTGAATAAGCAAGCGCATGAAACTCCATCGCCGTGTGATAGCTAATTACAGCATCATCCGCCATACGACCTGCAATAAGCAAATGATCACCTTCAACGTAGGTGCCAGGTAAATAATCGTTTGTGACTAGATAATATCCGCGCCGTATTCGGGCAAGGTGATTTTTAGCGAGATGATACTGCAGGGCGGCTTTTAGTGTATTTTGATTGAAGTGTCCTGAAGACGATAAATATTCCACTAGTTCGTTATAGTGAAACAGGGGGTATTTTTTAAAAAATGTTTCGAAGCGCATAATATGTTGATTTTTTTACAATATAATACTAACAATATTAGTATTAATAAGCGATATTATCAACAGACATGTCAAGAATGTTGATGTATCTGGTTGTTAATACTAATTAGTTTAGTACTTTTATGGGTCTATATCAACATAACGGTATCCTAATAAGGGCTTTGTAACAACCGCTTCTAGATCTCATCGCAAAATTATTAAAATTTTCGGCTATACGTAGCCGTGCCGGTAGCCGGGGTAGCCGTGCTTGTATCTTTAGTTCCGTAAGCAAATAGCTTAATCTCAGAGACGTTTGAGATGGGAGAAGGCATCCTGTGTGTCGTGCAAGGCGCTAAGCCTGAGTAACAGAGTAGGACCTTCTC
>JAUHZY010000007.1 GCA_030425825.1 Alphaproteobacteria bacterium | reverse complement strand
TCTTGTAAAATCCCAACAATTTGGGCTTCTGTAAATCGTTTCTTTTTCATCGTAGAGTCTCCTTTTGAACGTTAATTTATCAAAGAACTCCACTCGTTACATGTGGTATTTTAGGGGAGACTTACCCTGTTACGGTACTGATTCTCTTCAATACGCATTCAGCGCTATTTAATTTTCTTATATGACTCAAGTGCCCGTTGTCTTGATAAGGCAAGATCAACGATGGGTTTAGGATAAGTCTTTCCAAGCGTAATACCAGCTTGCTTGAGAATATCGGCAGGTGCTTCCCAAGGCGAAAAAAGATATTTGACCGGCAGGTTAACTAACTCAGGGAGAAAGCGTTTAATGTATTCTCCATCTGGATCAAACTTTTTGCCTTGCGTAACAGGATTAAAAATACGAAAGAACGGTGCGGCATCAGCTCCACAGCCGGCGACCCATTGCCAACTGGCGCTGTTATTGGCGAGATTGGCATCGACCAAGCAGTCCCAAAACCACTGTTCTCCTTCATTCCAGTGAATTAACAAATTCTTCACCAAGAAGGATGCTGTGATCATACGAACACGATTCGTGCATGAATCCTGTTTGCCACAACTCGCGCATCCCCGCATCGACAAAAGGGTAACCCGTGCGACCGCTCTGCCAAGCTGATAGATTTTTCTTATTTTTTCGCCAAGGGAATTTATCGAACTTTTTCTGTAAATTATTTTTATTGAGATCAGGGTAAAAGTAAAGCAAACTATAAGAAAATTCACGCCAGCCCAACTCACTTAGAAAACAGTCCGTATTCTGATTATTAGGTAGCTTTTTTATATGTTGCCAAATTTGATGAGGTGATATTTCTCCCCAATGTAAATGCGGCGATAATCGAGAGGTGCTGTCTTTTGAGGGAAAATTACGACTATCCTGATAATCTCGAATATCCTGCTTCACAAATTGTTTTAATCGCTTTTTCGCGGCCTTTTCGCCGATTTCCCAGTGCTTGAGCATACCCTCATGCCAATCCTCATCAGGCAAAAGACCAAGCTGGTCTATTGTCTTAGGGTTGGTTCTTTTCACATAGCTAATTTTTTTCGGTGCGCCAATCGGCTTTTGCGGCGGAATGGCCTGTAAGCACCCCTTGCGATAAAACGGGGTAAAGACCTTATAATGAGTACCATCTTTTTTTGAAACCTCCCAAGGTTCCCAAAGCAGTGAGCCATTGTGTGCCTCGACCATGACACCCATATTTTTGAGCAGTGACGTCAATTGATTGTCGTGGTCTATTGCCCATGGTTCATAGCAACGATTCCAGTAGACCGCATCAATAGAATATTGCTTAACCAACTTTGGTATCACTTGCAAAGGATTACCCATGAGGACAAGCAAATTATTTTTCAGGCTGTCACTTAGATATAACAGCGAGTGATGTAGCCAGCATCGACTTGCTGAGCCCAATGGTTTTTGTCGCCCACCTTCCTCATCTAAAATAAACACGGGCAACACATTACCCGAAACGGCAGCCGCTGCGAGTGCAGGATTATCGCTTAATCGTAGATCTTGGCGAAACCAATGAATGATATTATTTTTGATCAATTGTAAATCCTTTTTCTGTTAGTGACTTCAGGCCACCACTCATTACCTATCCTCTTTTGTAAAATCATACAGAAGATTAGATGCGCTATCTTTGAAGCGACGACCTTCTTCAATGTATTCTAATACCGAGGCACCTGATCTCCAGCGACCATGTTGCTTCAATGTAATTAATGGCGCCCCGCGACTGGCGGCCTCGGTGGTTGAACCACGCCTCAATGAATGACTGGTAATCTGATCAGCATTGGGAAGTTTGGCTTGATGGGCCAATCGTTTCAATTCGTTGTTCCAGTGATGTGATGAGATGGGTGATTGAAGGATCTTTTCTTGCTTGGTAATGCGGCGAAATAGGTATCCTTCATATTCTCCCGAGGCATCTCGCCAATCTAAAAGTGCACGCACGGGGCAATAGTGATCGGGACCAAAAGGAATGGCACAGACAAACCCTTCCCCGCTTTGATCAGTTTTACTGCGTGGTAATTGAATGGTCATTCCTTCTGGCACAAAGTCGATGGATTCCCAGACCAAGTTCACCAACTCAGAACGACGAAATGCGCCAAAGTAGCCCATCAACAAGAGCGCCTTACTCCTTATGTATAGTAGGGAGGAATGCTCGTCACAATACTTAACCAGCTGCAAAAGTGCTGGCAGTCGCACCGCTTTGGCTTTGATTTTGGGTGTGCCGTGTGTTCGTGCAATAGCTTTGATCTTTTCTTTGATGGCCAGATCGTTGGTGGGATCTGGCACACAATGCAGTCGATGCCATTTGCGAATCATACTGAGTCGCCGTCGCAATGTGCGCGGGTTGATGTGATCAGCACAACGTTCTAAATAAATCAACACAGACTTGGTATCTGCCGGGAAGCCCACGCCCATTTTTGTCATGAAGTCTTGTAGGTCAGAATAATAGGCACGTCGTGTGCTCTCGCTCATCGAGGCTTGTTGATCGATAGTGTCAGCTTCATAATAAAGCTCTTCCGAATCATCAGCGGAGAGATTGGAAGAAGTAACGCCATTTTTGTTGTTATTTTGCACACCCAGTTCCTTTTCTTTGGGTAGGTTACTTTTTACACTAAAATAACCACCCTCTTCCTGTTTAGATTATTTTAACAACAATCTTCGGTAATATTCAATTATCGTAACCTACTCTAACGCGCCATTTAATTCTGCACGCTGTATACAATCCTTGCTATAATATCTCCGGTGAACTATCTCCGGTTAAAAAGGAACTTTTACGATAAAAAATATTCGACCAAAAAAACCACCCCATCCACAAAAAAAATACAGAAACAATCAGTCGGATAAGGGTTTGGTACGCTACGAGCTGCAAATTCCTCGTGAGGCAAAGGATCGTTTTGAAGAAATGGTTAAGGCAGCTGCCGATGAATACATGGAGCCCTTCAGTGAGCGCCGTCGCATGGCCAAAGCACGCATTCAGGTCTTCAATGAAGTCACCCAAGGTATCACCCATGAGTTTTTTGCGTTGAAAGATCAAATTCAATCGCTCAAAGAGCAAGTCGCCGCCCTATCCCCGTCCTTCTTTAAAACCGATGTGGTCAAAAAGACACCAATACCGGATGCGATCAACGCCCTGCCCGATGATCCTACAGCACTCAAATCGTTGTTAGCAAAAATTTACAAAGAGGGCCAAAAAACGAAACTGGCGGCAACTGAATACAAACGACGCGCTGATCAGTTCTCTGAACTGCACGA
The DNA here is from genome assembly GCA_030425825.1 of Alphaproteobacteria bacterium. Classification (GTDB taxonomy): domain Bacteria; phylum Pseudomonadota; class Alphaproteobacteria; order JAUHZY01; family JAUHZY01; genus JAUHZY01. The sequence goes on along the minus strand of JAUHZY010000007.1, from coordinate 10,727 downwards.
ACTCTCTCAAACACAAAACGAGTCATATCGAAAACAGCTCAAAGAAGCTGGATTATTATTGGATGATTATTAATACATAGCTCAGTTTCTAAATCACATTGTTCCACGTAGAGCAAAGGGAAAACAAAGGATACCACCCTTCCCGAACCTTTACAGCTCAATAAGGAGTCCAGCAAGGAGTCTATTAGGGAGTCAATAAGGAGTCTGTGGAGTATTTTGCAAATCAGGATAGCTTATGTTCGCAGCTAAACTACCTTAATAATTTTATCAGACGAGAATATTGGAATAGATAAACCCATCCCATTAAGGTTTGCGATTTAGCAATTGCTTTCCCCAAAAAGGAGTCCACCAAGGAGTCAGTTTAGGGGTCTCAAAATAAAAAAATCTCATCCAGCATGCAACTGGCTCAACAACCCCGCTTCAATAAATTTGCTTTAAATAATCCCCTCCTAAATAAGGAGTCCAGCAGGTAGTCTATTAAGGAGTCAATAAGGAGTCTGCTTAGAAGCCTCCAAATAAGGTAAGCTCATCCAGAACGTAACTACCTCAGCAACTCCGCTTCAAAAATTGTTGTTGTTACAATTATGAGGAACGGGAATAAAACAGATTCAAAAATCCATTTGCCAAGCAGTGTCTGAGGGTTTCGAATATCACAAGCTAGCACTAAGTACTATTCTCTGAGAGTAAAAAGCAGAAAGTTCTACAAATGGATTTCACTTGCTAATTGTTCGAAAACTAGTACACATTATTTTCTACAAATAAGGAGTCCATTAGGGAGTCTAATAAGGAGTCAGTAAGGGGTCCAGTAGGGAGTCTATAAGGTGTCATCACGTAGTCAATAGGGAGTCATATGGAGGTCAATAAGGAGTCCAGCAGGGAGTCTCACAACAAAAAGTGCTAAAGGAAATAAGGAGTCTACTAGGGAGTCCATTAGGGGGTCCAACAGGGAGTCACTCTGAACAAATAACAGTTTGTTTTTAAATATACTCATTAAAATCAGCATATAAGTGATCTTTAGCAAAAACCCCAAAATAAGAAGCAAATAAGGAGTCTATAAGGAGTCCAAAGAGACATTAGTAGTAGTAGTTATATTAAAATAAACTACTACCAAGAGGAAAAACAAAATAAAAATAGCAAGATAATGTTGTTGACACTCTATAATCCACTGGTTTAAACTAATCAAGAATATAGGATTTTGATTTAAACCAAGAGTAAGGAGATTTGAATGCAACCCAAAATGTTAGTAACTGAAGCCGCAGACATTCTTGGAGTTACTGTTCAAGCTATTCACAAGCAACTAAAAACAAAAAAACTCCCGTACTCTAAATTACAGAACCGAGTTTATTTTGGCTATGAAACAGCTGTTCAATTATTCTCAGATTTTAAAAATTCATGCAAAATTTTTGTGTTTGTTCTCGTTAAGGGAGGGGTTGGTAAATCTACTTTATGCCGTGAAGTAGCTATTAGGTCAACTTTAATGGGAAAGCGGGTGTTAATTTTAGAGCTTGATCACCAAGGGAATTTAACAAAATCCTTTGGGGTTAACGCGAAAGAATACCCTGTGTTAATAGACCTCCTTGAAGATGACTCTATTCCAATTAGTGACTCAATTGTGAACGTCATTCCAGGCTTAGATATTATACCAAGTCGTTATGATAACTCTGTTCTTGATAATTTCATTATGCTTAAATCCATGCCTCTTCAAAAAGTAATCAAAAACAGAATTGAGCCAATTAGAAAAAATTACGATTTAATTTTAATTGATTGCCCCCCTTCGTTGGGTCAGGCTGTGACATCAGCTGTATTGTGCGCAGATGAGGTTATTTTGCCCACTACACCATGTGATTTTAGCGACTCCGGTATAGATACAACAGTGAAGGAGGTGCGCAGAATGCTAAATGATTTTGATGCCTCTCAAGTTCCGATGAAAATAATTTTGAATGAGTATGACAATAGAGAACGAGACTCAAGGGAGACATATGCTGACCTGATAAAACATGAAAAATATGGCGATATGATGTTTAAATTTTACATCAGAGAGTGCAAAGAAATTGAAAAATATAGGAGGCGAAAGCTTTCAATTTTCGATAGCACATCTAGTACCGCTGGAAGAGAAGATATTGACACATTAACCAGGGAGTTGTTGGGTATGAACGAGGTTGCCACCAAAGGTTATGCGTCAAATAGGGAAAACCATTTATCTGAGGTTGTTTGATTATTAACCTGAAAAGGATTTATTTATGCCGACACCACAGTCATCAGAAAACGATCTTATTAAGAGTAAGAAAAAGTTCGTTCCTAAACGTCGGGCGCCGCACTTAATACAAGCGGAATCATCTAGCATAAATAATAATCAAAAAGACCGCCAAACTGTAATTGAAAAAAGGGAGTCCTTAGATAGTAAGGAGTCAATAAGGAGTCCAATAGGAGTCAATAAGGAGTCTTATCAAACGAGTAAGGGCCAGCCACGAAGGCACCTCGAAGATGATGAGCTGGCTACCGGTAATGTTAATTATCATGAGGAAGCTTCCAAACTATACGGTATCCAAAAGAAAATAGCTTATTTTTTAGCAGAAAAATGTGTGAATAGGAAAGATACGAACACTGGGCCAATAACATCAGAAGTTTTATGTACAGTTTCCGGGTCAACCTATAAAACAACAAAAAAAATATTAGGACGCATGATTGAGAAAAAATTGCTCTCTAGATTGCCGGGCAAAAAGGGGAAGGGAGGATATGTCGTTTTTGAGTTAAGGCAAGAATTTATTGACATTGTTAGATTGCAGTCACAGCTGGAATATGAAAATAATTATCCTTCGCAGATTGTAAGTCATCAAAAATCCATTGTAAGCACTCGAGGAAATGCTTCAAATGAAGATCTGCCAGCTGAGTGGAAACAAATTGATTATTCATCTGTTGAGTCAATAGGATTTGGTCTCTCGCAAATAAAGCAACTTTATGAAAAGTCACTTAATACGCCAGACGTGATTCAGGACTCAATACACCACTTTTCTTTTGGGCTTCAATACAACCCCACGGTACAAAAGTATGTTGAAGAAGGAAAGGCTATAAATGTTTTTATGGGTGTGTTACGAAAAGGTTTAAGTTGGTCTGAGGCAAAGTATGAATCGCCAAAAGACAAGGCGCTTAGGGAATTGTTTGAAAGAAGAAAATTAGAAAAAGAAAATAGGCAAAAAATAATTAAAGAACTAATGTCATTAGAATTTGATGATTGGCGTTCTTCGCTAACCGAAGAAGAATTAAAAAGGATTATTCCAGAAAGTAGCTACAACAGTAAATTAGAAGCACCGAAAACTGTTGCTTTACAAACCTACTATGAAAATGAAATTTTATTACCAAGACTTAAAACAGAAGGTCTTCTATAGTTACCTTTTATTATTGAGGCTAATCAATGATTTGGTTAAAAAAACTATCTGAATTTTTCAAAATTAAAAAGAAAAAGTGCACAATACATGAAGTAAACTATAAAACGAATAAAGTAGCTGTGCACTGTGTTGGCTTTGAAAACTGTATCCACATACATATGGAAGACTTAATATCAAGTGAGTTGCTTGTTGATAGCCTACCATCGGAACAATGCGCGTGGATAGGATATATTTATGGCTCCTCTGATCAAGATAAAAATTTACATAAAAAAAACATTCTTTCATCATCCAGCATAAGGCGCAACAAATCAGACAGATTCGACATTTTAGGCATAAAACGAAATAAGAAAATTATTCTTAGAGACAAGAAAACCAACGAGATAGTATCGTTTACATCTAGAGAAATCATGATGAGTAAGAAGATTCTTTGTTTACTAAGTCCTTCGCAAGCACTATACATTGGTATAAATTCTGGGAGGTCAAAGTGCCTAATAAAAGTAATGGAAGATAGAAAAGAAAATACCCAGCCAAATCTTAAAATTGTTTCTAGAAATTAGTATCGGTAAAAAAAATGAAGAATCAAATAAAAGAAAAACTATCAGAAGCTTTATCTGACTCTGGTCAATGCTCTTTTAAATATTTATCAATTATTATAACAGTGTTTGCAGCTATACTTCTCACATCTAATGTAGCAGCAGTAAAACTAGTTTTCGTTTTTGGGATAACTTTAACAGGAGGGTTTATAGTTTTTCCGTTTACTTATATATTGAACACTATAGTTGTGGAGGTATATGGATATAAGAATGCCAGGATGGCTATTTGGTGTGGATTTGTGCTGAGTTTCATCTTCGTTTTTTTTATTGATATTGTTTCTATTATCCCACCATCACCACATTGGCACCTTAACAGAGAATTTAATGATATTCTTGTTCCAGAAAACAGAATAATTCTTGCTTCTTTAATAAGCTATTTTGTCTCCGATTTTGTAAATAGCTATATCATGTCAAAGCAAAAAATAAGATATATGGGGAAATGCCTTTTTAGGAGGATTTTATTATCATCGTTCTTCTCAGTTATGATTGGCGTAATAGTGTTTTTAGTTTTAGCTTTTTATGGGAAGATGCCAAACCTTGTTTTAACAAAGCTTATATTTTTTGCATTTATAAAGAAGATGTTGTTTCAGGTAATTTTCTTCCCAATAACGTCATATGTTGTGCATCGTCTGAAGAAGATTGAGAATATCGATCTGTATGACTTTAAAACGGATTTTACACCATTTAGCCTGAATAATGTATATGATCTTTCTGCATTCAGAATAAAAAGTGATATTAATACAAGTTTAAATAAAGAGGTTGAGCTAAGTGATTGCAAAAACTAACAGTAGCGTACAAAAAACAATTATTCAAATAAGTGACTTGCATTTTAATCACGATAGATTGAATGGTATGCCTTCTCCTAAGGAAAGGCTCGATGCAGTTATTAGTCATATTAATACCCATTCAAAAGATGAAAAGATTATTGTGGTTACAGGGGATTTGGTATCAAAACCAGAAGATAGGCTGTATAGGGATTTGTTTAAAGAACTCGAAAAATTTGGATGTTTGGTTTATGCAATCCCAGGAAATCATGACGACACAGGGCTGATGGAAAAAGAAGTGGAAAACACAAATCTTGTCAAGTTACAGGCCAGTTGTCAATATGGGGCATGGCGCCTTGTGTTTGTAGACTCAAGCTTGCCAGGAAAAAACCTTGGATCGGGGAAGTTAACTCAAAAAACATTCAATGAATTATCTGGTAGACTAACTTCTTATGAGAAAGAACATGTTATAGTATTTATACATCACCCTCCTGTTTTATTTGGAGCTAGGTGGTTTAAGAGTATATGTCTTGAGGGGAGAAACGAATTTAATGAATTAATCCACTCTTATCATAATGTAAAAGCTGTAATTTTCGGACATGCCCACACAGAGTTTAATTGTCTGTGGAGTGGTAAACTATATATATGTTCTCCTTCGGCTTGGTGCCAGTTTGATCACCAAGACGATGAAAAACTTTCGTATTTAGATACTGCGGCTGGCTATAACTGGTATAAAATTAATGATGATGGCTCAATAATATTTGGAAGTAACTATGTAAGCTAGCTACTCAACTTCTGGAGTTAAAGATAGTCAGTATAACAACACCAATTACTTCGTGTAAGTCTTCATTGAAACGTATGTTGTCTGAATTCGGAAGTATTGGCTGTAAGTGCCATGCGGGTGGGTCAATAATTAGATCTTTAAGTGCAACTTCTCCCGAATCCTTTAGCCTAATTAAAATTAAATCCCCGTCGATTGGCTTTTCATTAGGCTCCACAATAAAGACTGTTCCTAGTGGAAAGCGTAACGCCATTGATTTTGTGCTTTTTATCGCATAAGAATTACTGCTGATGTTATCTTCAAGGCTAAGTGCGACGGGCTGCCAGTCAGTCCATTGGTTAAAATCTAATGAATCAAGAAAATCTGGGTTGTTTAGTGTTTCCCAGGATAAAATTGGTACTGACACAGGTGATGTTTTTACTCCAAACCCTCTTGTATCATCAGGGTTCCTAAGCAGGGCATCAATCCCAACTTTAAAATAATCGGCAATAAGTTGCAGGGTTGATAGTTTTGGGTCTGTTGTAACCCCTGTAACTAATCTTTTTACTGTGTTGTAAGGGATATTTAGAGCGGCTGCTAACTCACTCTCTGTAATGCTGCTTTTTTTCATCAATCCCAATATGTTAGCAGATAAATTCATCCCATCCGTCGCCAAGATTTTCGTATTTTTATCATTTTGATTTAAATGGACCATATCATTTTCTTCTCTAAAACATACAGTTAGCAACTTATTATACATCATAGTCATTTCCAGTGAAATAAAAGAGAAGAAAAAAAGCTAAATAGATATATAAATCACTAAAAGTGATATAGATATATATTATATTGACATGCATGTAAATAGCTGGGATAATTTGAATACTTGATTTCAACTTCTGGAGATGGAAGCGCTAAAAATATACAAATATTTTTCACGAGGGTTTAAATGGTTACATTTTTTTCGTTAAAAAGGGTGTTAATTATATGTGGATGTTTTACGCCATTAATTTTTTTTGGATGTACGACGCTAAAACACCCAAAAAACTTAAGTCCTGGTGTCTTTGCGACCCAAAAAATAGAACAGCACGGAGGAACAAATTATGTTTACGAAGAAAAAAAGGGAGGGTGAGATGAAAGTAAAGCGTAATAACATATTTATGAGAGTTTTATCCTGCTTATCATTTTTCTATGGGGTGTTTGTATGTAATTTGTGTCTTGCTGATCCGGCAACAGACCCATTAGCTTCAGCTGTAAAGCCGCAAATACAAGCATTGTTTGGAACAGGATCTACGGTGGCTTATGCCATTTACATAGCAGAAATTATTTTGGGAAGCGTGGTTTACGTAAAAACAAAGAATCTGCTCACCTTGTTAGGTGTTCCAATTCTAGTGCTATTTACTCATGCGATGTTTACTTATATTGGGGGTTAATCAGAATGAGCAGCAAAAGAGGTCTTTATCTCGTGCCTAAAATGCTCGATGCTCAAGCACGAGTTTTAGGGTTGCCATTAGATGAATTTATTCCATCAATATTTTTTGCTGTGTTTTTCTTTTTTTTAGGAAAAGTTGTTTTATCAATCGCAATACCGGTGATCACGGTTATTTTAATAAAAATGATGAAGCAGGGGCAGGGTAGTTCGTGGCTCGTTAATCTGTGCCACTGGTATTTACCGAAAGCGGTTATGGTTCATTTGCTTCGCAAAACACCACCCTCACAAAATCGCGAATACATTGCTTAAAAAGCTGGAGTTGTTATGGAATATAAACAGGCCAAATCATTGATTGCTAAATTAGCTCGACAGATAAAGCTGTTGAGCATAAGTGTTGCCACTCTTCTCATTTGTAATGCGATTCTTGGACTCTTGTTATGGCATCAATCCAATCGACGCGACATTGTCTTGATTCCATCCAGCCTGCAACAAAAAGCAAGCATTACTCAAGATGGTGTCAGTGCCCCTTATTTGGAAGCGATGGCAATGATGCTGACAAACGATCGATTAAACATTACACCAAAAAACGTACAAGGCAGCAATCAAAATTTATTGCAATTCGTTGACCCTGAGTTTTATGCGGCCTTTAAAGCACAATTAGCTTTTGATGAAAAAAACATCACTGATGATAAGGTTGCCTCATCGTTTTATGTCAATCACATACAGTCTAACCCAAAAGCATTGATTGTATTGATTCACGGACAATTAAAGCGTTGGGTAGGGGAGCGACTCATTGGCAATGAAGCCAAGACGTATCGATTAACTTTTTCAAAAAATGGCACAGTACTGTTACTAAGGTCGTTTGAAGAAATAAAAAATAAAAGGGGAGGCTAGATGAAAGCATTATTCATTATAATTGGGTTGCTGCTGTCACCACTTGTATTAGCGGAGAATGCAACTACGATAAAACCCGTATCCATAGCCATTGCTAATGATAATCAGGCAAAAATCATCTTGTCAAACCAAGACATTAATCGACTGTTTGTGGTGAAAGACAAAATTTCAAGCCTGAATGCACCCAATAACCGTGTGATTGCGCATAACGACCAGTCTGGTTCTATCTTTATGAATGTTGTTGGGAAAGAGCCATTTACTGCCTTTATTACCACGCAAAAAGGGCGTCACTTTTCTTTGTTTGTTTTACCTAAAAGTGAACCCGGTGTAACCGTTCGCTTTCTCCCAAAAACAAAAATTATTCGCTATTACCGACATCACACAGTGGCTGCGCGTCGCTTTGAACACTCATCAGCTTATGAAAAAACACTGGTTAATCTGCTGCGAGATGTGATGTTATCACAGTCACCACCAGGCTATACAGCAATTGCACCGAGTGCATTTAATCAGGTGATCGCATTACAGCTATCTAAATACCTTAACGGGAGAAAATTTTTAAAGGAGACGGTAAGTGCAGGCTACTTGGGTGGTGAGTTAGCGGTGCGCGTTGTGCGGGTTACAAATAGTGGAAAACAGACGGTTAGGTTGATTGCCAGTGATTTTTATACGCCTGGGGTGAGGGCGGTTGCTATTGGAAAAGAAACTCTGGGGCCACATGAGTCCACCAATATTTACGAGGTAACCACCAATGCTTAAATTGAAATGGATCAAGCAGTTTTTCATGGGTGACGGAGAAGGGGAGACTAATCTCAATCGATTCATGAAAAAAAAGCAGAACATCATTGGATTTTGTGTGTTAGTTGTATTGATCGTGATGACGGTGGTGTTGCATAGCTTGTCACATAAAAAAGGTCGACACACGATGCCTTCCCAATACAAAAAAACAACGGTCGTCGATGGTGTGTTATCAACCGATTTTACGCAAAAAAATGAATTATCCGCGTTGGAACAACAGCAGCAACAGATGGATCGTTTGCGCAATGAGCTCCAAAAATTACAAAAATCATCAGCCTCTGAAAAAAGCAATCAAGCGGCACATCATGCTGCCTTATTAAAAGAAGTCAAAAGTATTTTAGCGGCTCGTGAAACAAAGATGAAGCCCGACGTAACAACGACAAAATCTACAGGAAAAGCGGTAGGAATTCCATTTTCTAGCGCAAATCAATCAGAATTACCTAACAAGGAAATGCCGGCACCAACGCATCCACTGAAAACGATTCAGTTTCATTACAACAGCCCAACGTTGCATCGAGTGGCTTATCGATCAAAAAATACATTCCGCCACCATTCAAAAACACCCAGAACCTATGTGCCCGCAGGCACGTTTGCAAAAGCGGTGTTGTTGGAGGGGGCTGATGCGAACGCCTCAGTGAATGGGCAATCCGACACCGTCGGTATTCTCGTTCGAATTTTAGATAACGGAACTTTGCCCAATGGCCATCGGAGTCACTTAAAAGGGTGCTTTGTATTGGCGAGTATATATGGCGATATTTCGAGTGAACGAGGCGAAGCGCGACTCACAAAATTAAGTTGTACACGACGTGATGGGACTATTTTAGAGAAAAAAGTACAGGGGTATTTAAGTTTTGCGGGTAAAGAAGGCATTAAAGGAACGCCCGTGATGCGTAACGGCAAAATACTTATGATGGCAGGCGTCTCTGGCATGCTAAGTGGTATCGGTTCGGCCTTGCAACAATCCACCCAAACGCAAAGTATTTCACCGCTCGGTGTGACATCAACGGTGTCGCCCAGCAAAATTTGGCAAAACGGAGCGTATGGTGGTGCGAGCACGGCGATGAGCCAATTAGCACATTACTACATCCAACGTGCCGACCAATATCATCCAATTATTGAGATTGGTTCTGGCACAGTCGCAACTGTTATTTTTCAAAGTGGCTTTTCATTGGTTGATGAAGAGGACAATCAAAACCATGCTAGCACTGGCTCAGCGACCCACACTGTTGCAAGCCAAAACAATGCGGATGAAATTAAAACATTATTGAAAGAGGCACAGCATTTATCGAGCGTTAAATCCGCTTCACCTTTTTCTAATGTGACTGAATAAAGAGGGGAAATCAGATGAACAGTATTAGAATAAAAATAATAGCATTAGTTGGTGTGCTAGCCATGCTGTCTGGGTGTGCTGGAATGAATGGTCACTTCGGATGTGATGCAAAGGCCAACACTAGTTGTACGCCGGTATCAGAGGTAAATGCTAGAGCGAATGCGGGTGATTTTGATTACCAAACGAGTGGTGGTGGACGCATCCAACTACCAACGAGCAGTCAGCCTTTTAGTTATTCTGCACAAAATACGGGTTATCAAGGGGTGACGCCGATGCCAGGTGAGCCCGTTCGAACCGAAGGGCATATACAGCGCATCTGGATTGCGCCGTATCAAGATTTAGCGAATAACTATCATGAGCCGAGTTATGTCTACACCGTATTGGAAAAGCCGCATTGGATTGGTGTACCAGCAAAAGAGATTAAAACAGCAGAGTTGCAAGAGGGCGATTAACCATGGAAAGCATGATGGACGTTAAAAATTGGATTAAACGCTCAATACGACATTTCTCTCGATTGAATCGAGTAGGTAACAAAGAAAAAGCAACGAGCACGTCGGGTAAGAGACTATCATCCACAGAATTGGAACAGTTAATGGGGATGGATTATGAACGATTTTCTCAATTGCTCCCTTACCGCTATTTTGATGACGATGATCAGCTATTTATTAACACGGAAAGCATTGGATTTGCGTTAGAGGTAGCACCCTTAAGTGGCGCTAATGAGGAAATCATACATAGCATTGCCGATATGATTAAAAATAAATTAGATCATACAG
>JAUHZY010000002.1 GCA_030425825.1 Alphaproteobacteria bacterium | reverse complement strand
CGCGCTGTGTTCGGCGAAAGGGAGACACATCATCAAAGCCACCAACAAAAGGCTTTCCATCGTACTTGGAAACCCCTTCAACAGCCAGAAGGTCGGCGAGCCCGTCCCGAATATACTTGAGTGTCTTGTTATCCATCTTCCCTCAAAAACTCTTCTTATTTTTTATAGTCGACATATTATATCTTAAAAGGAAACGGTGTGCAAGGGGTTTATCACTGATGAAATTGATGTGACAATTTACCTAAGGTGTATTATCTGGAAGCCTTATTAAACTCCACAAAAACAATACCATTTTCTGGATAGTCTTGAGCGACTGTTGATGGTTTCCCATAAGCTTGATTCAGCAATGAATTAAAAGCCTTTGTGTCACCTGTGAGAGCCTTGCAGACCTGTGCATAGACGAGATGTTCAATAATCATTTTTTTCTTTCGACCATCAAAACTATCAAGCGTCATTTCTTTCTCAAGTATTTTTGAAACAATCGTCTTGATACCTAAAGCACCTTTCGGACGTCCTTGAGGGTTGCCTGACTGGCCCCTTTGCCAAGGTGTTAGTGTGCCGCCGTTCCTGCCTTTTGTCTTCTTTTCCATAAGGTCATTGTATCAAATTAACAGTGTGAAAACAGTGCGTTTTACTCGTTGAAATGTACTCTGATACCAAAGTCAAAAAACTTTGTTTTAAAGTTGTGCCAATACTGCTCATGTTCATAAAGCTCAATATCCAGACGCTTGTCTGATATGACCTCTGTTTCTTGAGTATCAAAATCTTCTACAGGATTTGAAAGTGCCAGAGAAGCTAAGTTATAGGTATCAATTTCGTAAGAAATGCCATTTCTAGAGAAGGACTCTTCCAGATATTTGGGGAATTTTTTAAAAGCGTTTTGGTGACAATGATTTATAAATTCACCGTTAAAATTTTTATGAATATTTTTAAGACATTCAACAAGCTCTTTCAAAGGAAAGTATTCTGGGAAATCCTGCTCATCTTTTGTTTGGCTCAAATCACTATCTGTTTCAAAATAAACTTCAAAATCGGATCCGTTAGAACACTCCATCACTAAATAATGCTTACCATTTTTATGTTTCTTACTTTTGATGCTAACGGCACTCTTAAACCAGTTGTTTTTTAATAAGTCATACTCATCAACTTTTACACCATCTTTGTAAAAAATTAACTCTGCGTTACTTCTTTCATCACAATATATTGTGAATTCATATTTTGCGGGAAGGTCTTTAATTTCTTGAAAATTTGTACATAAAACACCTGAGTATTCTTGTATAAAGCTTATATTGCTACGATTTTCTAATATGTCTTCGTAATGATATTCAGGAAACTTTTCACAAAACGCTTTTATTATCTCTGTATAGTTTGGAGATATGCTAAAAGACACCGTATATGATAAAGGCTTCTCTTCCACAAGCCTCTCAATTTGTTTTAACGTTAAGGAATCTTTCTCCTTTAGCTCGTTCAAACGTTTGAGATCGTTATAGTCAAGCATTCCAAGCATACTTTCTATTCGCTTAAGGCGAGCATCTAATCTCTCTTCTTTTAAGTTAATTGTTTTATTGGTCTGTTCTAGGTATTCAATGACGGAGAAGAAAAAGAGCATACCTAAAATTACTTCCGCATAATTACTACCATCGAAGAAAACATAACCAATTATCAGATAAGAGATCGTTTTCCCTACTTTTTCTAGAAAGTTAATCATATCAAATCCTTTCAAAATATTTCTCCACCATCTAACTCATTTATAAATAGTTGGCAATAGCCTACAGACAAATTCTTCCATCTGCTTTCAAATTGCGGGATGGATGAAACACTTGTAAAAATTGGTCAAAAAATTCGTGAAGAGCGCATTAAGCAAAGCATCTCTCAAGAGGAGCTGGCGTTTCGTGCGGAAATGGACCGCAGTTATTTAAGTGAAGTTGAAACAGGACAAAAGAATCTTTCGGTTCTTGTTTTGTTGAGAATTGCGAAGGCTTTGGGAGTAAGCTCTTCGGTCCTGATAGATTGATTTAGAGTATAAAAACTATTCTTCAAACTCTTTGTGCATATTTGAAATAAGCTTTCCAGAATCAAGGTACAGCACATCAGAAACATATAATGTTTGACGATTACTATAATCACCAAATATAGACTTTGTTCCAAATACAGTCCATATTACCTCTAACCCATTATCTTCTAACGCCTCTAAAAAGTCCTTCTTTCTAACCATCAAACCCTGCTGTTCATCGTAGTTTAAGCTTGGGTCCAAACAAGTCAGAGTCCCTTCTTTATTAAAGAAGTGACCCTCATCTCTCGCATATTGAAGCTGTAAGATGTCAAAAGTCACTTGTGAAGGCTGTATGATTCTTTCGGAAGAGCCATATTGTTCCCAATAATATAATCTACAAACCTCTGCAAAACTTCCTATGATAGAATTATCATCTGGATCTTGCATTTCCTGCCAAGGATCAGAACGAGAGCTGTAAAAAGGGGCTGCCCAATATGGCTCTCTACTATAAACTTGATCAGACTCAGCCTCTTCAAAGAAAAAGTTCTTCAAGTTTCTATTTTTTAAACAATCTATAAACTTCGACCTTTCATCTTTCCGAATGTAATAACCAGATAATTTAAGGTTTAGTTGTTTATGGGGCGTCTGATATTTTTCTTTCTCAGGAGAAGTTGGCTCATCCCAAGCAAAGCGTTTATTAAGAAAAAACCATTCGGCCCCACCCTCATCAACAGAAGAAACTAAGCTATCTGTTTTAGGGATGTCAGAGGCTAGTTTTACCCAGTCAGAATTTCTAATGTTCCAATTACCATAATGGTCTTCCTTCTTCCACTTGCTAGGAAGCAACTTAGAGTTATTACTAAAAACGAATGTGGGGTCAATGTCTCTGATATACCTTTGCCAAGGACCATTATATGGCTTAGCCATCAGGCCTAGCTCGTCATAGTCATAAAATTCATAATTATCAGCAATGATGGCTAAAATTTCATGAAATGCAATCCATTGATACTTTTTTCCTATTCTTTCTATTCTTGGCGGCATTCTACCTATATAGTCAAGCGTAAGCTCTCTATCAAAACTCCCGTGCATCTCAACATCATAACCGAATTTCTCAAAAATTAATTTCGTAGCATAATTACTCCAATCTTTCGGGCTAGCTTTCTTCCATCGCTCAAGATTAGACTGAGCCACATACCTTCCGAAATCGCCCGAATCCATTGACCACAAAATAGTATTTTGAGAATGCTGATACTTTTTATCTTCGGGTGGATTAAGTGAATATTTTTTTATTTCTTCGTTGGTCGGAAACTCAGCTGGCATATCACTTTTAAAAGGAGGTCGTGTCTTTTCTATATCAAAAGTAAATTTATGCCCCACATGGCAAGCATAATCAATAATGCCCCTTGCATAATCCCTGAGCAGAATATCAGGAACAACTTTGTCAGTGTCAAAAACTGTATCAAAAATATAATTACCTAATCCTAAGAGGCTTTTGGTATCTTTTGTTCTGACCGCACACCCATAAGCAACCGCATAAAGACGCTGACTGATGTACGGTTCGTAAATTGATGAAAAGCATTTAAGCAGCTCCGACAAAAAATCTATTTTATCTTGCAATAAGCATATAAGAGCTTTTGTAGAGTCGTCCCTTAACACTCTATCAGAGCTTGTTAAGAACCAAGCAATTGTTTGGCATATGAGCCTTACTGACTCCCTTGATAAGTTTTCGATATATTTTCCACCAATTAACCAATCGATGATTCTTTTTACATTGGACACATTGTCCTGCCCATAATCACTGTGATACTCTTCATGAATAAACTGTGTCCACTCCCCGTCTCTTCTTGCCATAGTTTGCTGGCTGAGAATATTATGGAGATAATCACTATTAAAAAAATGATCTGGGACAGCAGTAACTTGGAGAACCATTTGGAGAAAAGTCTCACCTAGATGAAACTTTTCAGAAATTTCTTGACGTATATACGGAATTACTTTTTTACCAATAGAGTTTTTATCTCTCCAAACAGTGCTATCTATAAAGCTCTCTGCAATAACTTTTAGATCTCTGTTATCCCCCAGCTCATAAAGCTCTATGTCATATTTTTCTGGTAGTTGAATAGAGAGTGCATCTAGCAATCCTTTCTTATAATAACCATTACCTTCTTCTATAATTTTTTTTAGCCTTGAATCGCTTGATAGGAAAGAGTCGGGGTATTGTGGATTGAAGTGTTTATTCAATAAATATTTCGCCGTTAAATAATCGCCAAGTCTTTCATATGTAAAGTATACAACCTCTCCGCCTTGGTAGTCAGGGCTTTCAATAAAGACCCCCTCAAGAATCAGTGTATTAAAAACCTCTGGAACATTATCAATATGACTTTTCTTGAGCAAATCACCAATTAAACTATAGGTTTCTGAGTACGCTAAACTGTAACCATTATTCTCCCATACTTTTTCTATAAACTGATCTACAACTGTTTCTAAAAGACCAAGTTTCTGAGAAATATTATACTTTTCTTCAAGTGTTTTATTAACACCAAAAAAATACAAATCAACTATTTGGCTAAAACCTTCTGAGCCATCAAATGTACAACCTTTTTTATTCGATAACCCTTCGCAAAACAGTCTTAGAAAAAGCGGATTAGAGAATTCTGGACTTAAGAGAGGAATAGTTGGCTGCATAATGCCAAAATTGTCAAAAAAGAGCTTTATAACCTCATACTCATGCCCACTAAACCCCTCATGATAAGTTATCACTGCATCGACACCCTCTTCAAACGAGGGTGGCAAAACCGCTTTCTTATAAGTAGATCGCAAACTAAATACAATGCCTAGGTTGGAGTATCTTTTAATTGATGTAATAAAACCAAGCAGGCTGTCTTTCCAGAAAGACTTACCATCACCCTCGTTAATAGCATCAATAAAAATTAAAATTCTTTCTCCACTTATTTCAGCCTTTACATCAAGCGCTCCAAGCAACTCTTCTTTTGAACAATTTAGCCCTAGTTGCTTCTTAATCTGTGTCCATATTTCATCATTTTTAAAGTGCTGTCCTAGTAATAATATTGTGTTCTGGGTATTTTTCTCTCTTCTCTTTGCCACATCTGCTAACAAATGAGATTTACCTGTTCCAGCATCTCCCATCAGCATTAAAGAAGGGTTGTTGTATAATTTAACAGCTAAGCTAGCTATGAGTTCTTTAAAATAAGTTATTGGACGTGACAAGTTTCTTAATTCATTTATTTTCCATGAATATTGAGAAGCTACATCTGATTGTACCTTCTCGGCTTTTTCTTTTAAATCATAAAGTTTATATATTAATTCAGATGTAGACGAATCTAAATCCTTCAGCACTTCATAAAACGCATTGTCATCTAAACTGAAGGTATAATCAAAATTGATTGTATCAAACAGTTTTTGTAAAGAAGTCTTCGACTCTTGAAGTTTTTCAAAAAGCGCACTCACATCTTGTTCATTTAAATTCTTAGTAGATTTGTTATATTGCTTTAAAAATTCATAATATTTTTTTTTAAATCTCTCCTTAAAGTCAGAGTTTCTTGCAAGCCCATCAAAGGCCTCGCTTATTGGCAGCTCGTAATTTAATTCAGGCGTATACCTTTTACCCAAATTTTCTATATTTTCTTCAAGCCGTTCTTCAAACCATTTATCACTGAACTCCTCGTCATTAAACCAGTAATACCTTCTTCCCTCATGCTCAGGTTTTGTTAATCTTTCTAATAATTCTGAACTACCCCAAAGCTCAACCTCTAAAGCTCTGCCTTGCTTTTCGGCATAGTCACTCCATTTACTAACCCAATCATCCCATTTATCTTTTGCAGACTTTTGTTTCTTGCCTTTTTTTTCAGTCCTTGGATCAGGCAAATCAAAAGGTATACAAACATAATATTTTGTTAAATTTGGGTGAGTTTTTAAAGCAGATTTAATAGATTTATCGAGTTGATTAATGCTAGTCTGACTCAGGTTATCAAAGAATTTTGCTTGCCAACCATATTCTTCACCAGATGAAAGCACACAATACGCTTCAACTCCACCGTCTGGATTGCCCACTCTTATAAATTTTTCTTTGCCTGGTATTTCTTCAGACCGAGCAATCTGACACACCAATTCTTCAAAAGCATTGGCTTGACTACCGTCAAAATCTCTTAACCTAAGCCATTTTTTGTTCATTTAAAAAACCTTGAATTGTACCAACGTATGGTTATTCAATCAGAACGCCAGCAAAAAGCCAGAAATAATTTTAGGAACATCAAGGATAACACACGTCAAATGCGGCAACAGTGCGGCAATGAAACCGTCAACGAAACGGTATTACCTACCTAACTATTTGATTTTATTGGTTGCGGGAGTAGGATTTGAACCTACGACCTTCAGGTTATGAGCCTGACGAGCTACCGGGCTGCTCCATCCCGCGACAGAAATAGAGTGAGCTGCGGAGCATACACCAAAGTCTTGAGGCTTGCAAGATCAAACTCAATAAAAACACACATCCATTCTTTTTGGGAAAATAGTGCTTGAGTATCGAAATATATTCCGATAAATTTGCCAAACTAAAAATATAAAAAACAAAGGAGCACAAAATGCCAAGCCTTAATCCAAGACTAGACAAAATCAATGTTTCAGCAACATTAAGCCTCGTCCCCGATGCTATGAAAATCACGGGAAAAGAAAAAAGCGAACTCGTTATCGCAAGCGCAGGACAACTAGATGGCAACCCTTCTCCAGAAGTCAGAAGCGCTGTCTCGAAAGCAGCTAGTGGCAACTCTGCAAAATATCCTTTTTTCGCTGGAATCAATGAACTTCGCGACGCTGTAGCAGAAGAGGTTTCTGTTGAAGCTGGGATAAAGTTCTCCAGAGATGATGTCGTTGTTGGAAATGGTGGGAAAGGTGTTCTAGATACGACCATTAGAACAATTGCAAACCCTGGAAAATACATGCTGATTTTTGAACCCTTCTGGGGATCTCATGCCAATATGGCAAAGATTGAAGGCATGATCCCTCTCTTTGTAAAAGGAAACCCTATCGATCATAAAGAGCTTGAATCTACTCTTAAAAAGCATGGGCAAAACATTCAAGCCGTTATGTGGGAAGAAAACAACCCAACAGGCGGACCCAACTCAACAGAAGAGAGCATCAAGCAAACATTCGAGCTTATTGAAAAATATACAGATGCATGGATCATTCAAGATGCTCTTTACAGAAAGCTAAACTTTAAAAATCTTGACCTGGAAAAGCTCGAGAGAGCAGGTGCCATTGTAAGGATTGAGAAAGACGAAGAAGGCAAAGATGGGTCAGACATTTTGATCGACGATTATTTTCCATTGGTAGACGGTGATTATGTTGTAGGTGAAAAATACGTCGTTGGAAATGAATGCGCGTTCGCTAATGAATTCAAGGTCGCGACCCTGAAAGATTTTGTGATTAAAAACTCAACGCCCAACCTGGCAAAACACCTTAAGAAACCAGAAAATCTTATCACGATTATCGGGGCGTCAAAAGAAGGTGACATGACAGGGTGGCGTCAGGGTGCCGCTGTTTCAAGCAACAAAAAATTGATGCAGAAAGTGTATGCCTTACAATCACAAGTTAGCTCGGGCTCACCAGAGCCAATGCAACAAGGGTATTACGCACATCTAACAAATCCAGAATCTGCAAAACATCTTGTTAATACACTTCTAAGATTGAAGCTTTCTCACGATGCATTATACGAAAGAATAAACCAGATTGAAGGCCTAGACCCTAACAAACCTGAGTCTGCCATGTATTTGTGGGTGAAGCATAATTTTACGGGTCGCAAGTATGAAGGACCTGATGTTATGAAGGGTGATGAAGTTATTCTGAAATCAGGACAAATTTTAGAAACTGATAAAGACATTGCAAACTTCCTAGTCGCTGAAGAATCTCTTGTTGTTGTTCCTGGCCAAGGTTCCTTGCGCCCAGGATCTGGCGGCGGTCACCTGCGCGTTACACATAGCGGCGGAAATGTCGACGCGATTGCGAACCGCTTGGAAGCTGGTGTTCAGAAACTTGCAAAATTTGAAAAAGACCGCTCATTTCACGCTGAACCTGCAAACATCAACATCCCGCAAGGCAACGGAGCCGTAGATCTAGAGCTTACTGTTCATGAGAGAGAGCTTGATACAACGGGAATCTCAAGAGTGATTAGATGGCAGATGAATGCTCTCGCGGGCAGCAGAACCGCTTAAAGAAGCCGCCGGCAAAAACTAAAGGAAATCAAAAATGAACAAGACAGAATCGGGCAATAAAGGCCTCACAAGGTTAGCAAAACTACTCAACGAAGGAAACATGGAGCAAGCAGACCGCTTTGATGAAACAAAGTTCTCGTATCTTGCAGCCCTTTCGAAGAAGAAAAGCAACGGCTAATCCATCTCCATAACTTGTTTCGCGGTGGCATAAGAAAAGCCAGCGCGAATAAGCTTTGCGAGATCTTTCTGGAAGTATTCTTGGCGATCTTCCTCGTCTCTAAATGGCCCGATGCTTTTCTTGCGTGCCAGCCGTCGGCATGATTCTAACTCATGATCTTCTTCGTCTTCTAGATATGGCTCTATAGCCTGTGTGATTAGCTCTGGGTCCAGCCCTTTTTGCATCAAATAACCCTTGGCATAACGAAAAGACTTCCCTCGACTGATCAAACTACGTATTTTTGTTTCAGCATAGTTCTTGTCATCTAAATACCCAAGCTCTGTAAAGCTGGCGATCACTTCCTCGACCCAACCATGTGCTTCTTCTATGTCAAACTCATGATGGCGTGATGCTTTGAAAATGCGACGTCGCAAAACTTGTCGAACGCTATCACTGGAAGCAGAATAACGCTCAAGATAATACAAGGCAATATTACGCAAACGTTGTGGCGTAATTTTCCTGGGAATCCTCGGTCCTGTTTTTTTTGTTTGTTCTTTATTCATCACCAAGCATTTTTTATCTGTTTAAATTTTGGCAAAAAACGACCTTTACAAATCAAAACTGCATCAAAACGACATGCATAATCTTGATGGGATGTATTTTTTAAAAACCACTGCGCTGCACGTGAGATACGTTGACGCTGTTTTACTGAGATAGCATCTGCAGCTTCCTCAACTGTTTGACGCAACTTAACCTCAACAAAAATAAGTGTTTTTTTCTGGCGCATGATAAGATCTATTTCTCCAACAGGCGTTTTGAAGTTGCCCGCAACAAAAGCATAGCCTTTAAACATCAAATACATACGAGCGAGCAATTCTGCCGCTTTTCCAAGCGCATATGATGTCGCCATTATTCACTCCTTTTTGACACCTCAAGCGCAAGCTGATAAACAGCCTTTTTCGCCCACCCTGTCAACTCTACAACATTCCCCACACTGTCTTTCAAGCTATTTTTCTTAAGGCTTTCTGCGAGGCAATCTTTAATGTCTTTTTCAGACCATTCACTTTTTTTCTCACCTGGCCCTACAAGGACAACAACCTCTCCTTTTGGAGCATCTTCATTCTTATACTCTTCCAGTAGTGTTGACACCGAACCACGACGCACTTCTTCAAACATTTTTGTCAACTCACGAGCAACAACGACATCTCTGTTGCCAAACACATCCAAGCATGTCTCAAGAAAAGTAACAAGTCGACGAGGTGACTCGTAAAAAACAAGTGTAGATGGCACAGTTTTTAATTCTTCCATCTTTTTCTTCATCTGTCCTTTTTTTGCAGGCAAAAATCCACCAAAAAAGAATTGATCTGTAGGCAGGCCTGAAAGACTTAGCGCCATGATTGATGCAGACACCCCCGGAATTGCCGTCACATAAACACCTTTATTCACACAGGCCCTTACCAGTTCATAACCTGGGTCGGAAACCAATGGTGTTCCGGCATCAGAGACCAAAGCGACAGATTGTCCTGCTTGTATTTTCTCAACTATTTTTGGTGTCTTTTGCGTGCTGTTGTGATCATGGTAAGAAAACGTGGGCGTTTTAATCCCATAATGTGTTAAAAGCTTCTTAACAACCCGGTTGTCCTCACATGCAATGAAGTCTACTTCTCTTAAAGCATTTAATGCACGAAGAGATATGTCTTGGAGATTGCCAATAGGTGTCGATATAATATATAATCCTGGCTGTAATGATTTTACTGATACTTCAATCGAAAAAGTTTTGCTAATAGGATTTTCAGATGACGCAGGGTTTTCAGACATTTCTGACTCTCTTTTTTTTGGTATCTCTTACCATACTCTCTGCATGTCAAAATGTGCAAGAAACTTCCCGAGATGACTATGCAAACTATGATGATATTTTAGTATATGGCCCGTGGACATCACGTGACCCTATTATTGTTGATCCTTCTGACAACTACTACGCGCGTTTTGACTATCAAGAATCATCCCAGTTTTTCGCACCCAAAACAGAGCAAGACCTTCCAACCGCCTCTTCAAAAAAGGTTGCAATTGATGAAGAGCATGTTGTTGCCCTCCTTTTGCCATTAAGTGGGAAAGGTGCGCCGATCGGACAAGATCTTTTGAATGCTGCACAGCTTGCCATGTTCGACAGTGCGAACAAACATTTCACACTGCGCCCATATGATACAGGTGGAACAGCAGAAGGCGCGAGAGAAGCTGCCTATCGCGCAGTAGACGATGATGCAAGCTTAATACTTGGCCCTGTTTTCTCTGAATCTGTAGAAGCCGTTTCATCTGTTGCGGATCGTGCTGATATTCCGGTGATTGCATTTTCTAACAATAAATATGTTGCTGATAGCGACGTATTTTTAATGGGTATACTTCCACGCTACCAAATTGAACGTGTTCTTTATTTCGCGATTGAGCAAGGACATAGACGCTTTGCATTGCTTGCGCCAGACACAGAATACGGTCAAATTGCAGCTGAGGTTCTCGACGAGATTGATGAAAAATTTGAGGGTGTTGAAATCACGAAGAAGGCTTATTTTTCAAACCATCAAAAAGACTTTACTAGGCTTATCAAAGAATTTACAGATTATGAAAGACGACAAAAAGAAAAAGAAGAATTAGAACGTATCAAAGAAGAACAAGCGAACGTCGTTCTTGACCCTGCTGAAGAAGAAACTGAGCTACCAGAAATAGACTATGGCTTTGATGCTGTTTTGCTTCCTATCAGCACAGACAAGTTAAGACAAATCGCACCTATGTTTGCCTATTATGAAGTTGATTTGAAGAAAATACGCCTATTAGGGACATCTCTTTGGGATGACTATTCACTTGGTCGCGAACAATCCATTTTACGTGCTTGGTATGCAGCACCAAAACGCAACTCACGCGTTGAATTCGAGAAAAAGTTTAAAAACAATTTTGGCAAGAGGCCTCCACGCATTGCAACGCTAGCTTATGACGCAACTGTTCTTGCAGCCTTGCTGGCCAAACAAGGAATTGCATACACACCTGGCGCACTGACATCTTTTAGTGGTTTTGAAGGGCTAGATGGTCTCTTTAAGTTTAACGAAGATGGCACAAACTCTCGCTCATTAGCTGTCATGAAAATCTTAAGACGCCATCACAAAACGATCAGCCCTGCTCCTTCCGAGCCTATTCAACCCTTTACAATTCCCGAAGATCTTCTTCAAGAGCAACAAGTAGAGAGTCATGACAACTCAATCTTCTTTAATCAAGCCCCTTAAGTTTTCTGGCAGTTGGTACTCTAAAGACCCTGACGAGATCAACAATCAAGTATCTGGGTTCTTGGAAAAAGCAACCTTATACCCTGTACACCCCAAAATGATGGTCATCCCACATGCTGGACTTCGCTTTTCAGGAGAAATAGCAGCAACAGGATATAAAATATTTGAACGGGACAAAAACAATTTTGATCGTGCTATTTTGATTGGCCCTTCACACAAACATGCTTTCAAAGGAATTGCTATTTCCAGCGCACAAGCCTTTGACACACCATTCGGCGCACTAGAAATCGATTTAAAAGGCTATAAGGCCCTTACTGAAAACCCTGAAGTTTCTATATGTGATGAAGCTTTTGCCAATGAACACTGCTTGGAAATGCAACTTCCCTTCTTAAAAAAAATCAAACCTGACTTAAAAATTATTCCAATGATCGTTGGTGATGAGAAACCTGAAATCGTTGCGAATATCCTAGAGCCATTTTTAAAGGATGAAAAAACCTTTATCTTCATCAGCTCTGACCTATCTCACTTTCACAACTATAAAACAGCTAGAAAACTTGATAATGTAACAGGGCTTTCCATTGACAAACTCAACCCCGTTTTACAATCTAAGAATGCGTGCGGGCACCGCGCAATCAATGGTGCCATCCATCTTGCGCATCGCCATGATATGCGCCCAACCACTTTAGACCTCAGAAACTCAGGTGACACAATCGCACCAAAGGATCGTGTTGTTGGTTACGGTGTTTTTGCTTTTGAAGCTTTCCCTTACGCACTACCAAAAGAATATAGAGACGAGCTCTACCGCGTTGCCAACTTAACAATTGAACATGGTTTGAAAAAAGGACGCAAACCACAAATAAGGCCTGAGACCTTTTCACGCCCTCTGCGGACAGTACGTGGAAGCTTTGTTACATTAAATGACAAGAATGGTCATTTGCGCGGTTGCCAAGGAACTGTCGGCGCTGTTGTACCACTTGTTCAAGATATTTCTGAATGTGCTTACAGATCAGCTTTTGGAGACAAACGTTTCAAGCCTATGACGACAGAAGAATGGAAAAGCACAAGCATGTCCCTCTCCGTTATGGGTTGCCTCCGTCCACTAGAAATAAGCAGCGAAGAAGACCTCCTGACAAAACTAAAGCCTTTTGAGGAAGGCTTGGTTATCCAAGACAAAGGCAAAAACGCCATCTTCTTACCTCAAGTGTGGGAAGGTATACCAGACCCAAAACTTTTCCTCACACGCCTAAAACAAAAAGCTGGCATGAAAGAAAACCACTGGTCCGACAGCTTCAAAGCAATGGTCTTCACAGTCGAAAAGTTTTAAGCATTATTACTAAATTTGGGTACCGTTGAGGTAGATTGTATAGCTATCGATGTTGGAAAGTTCGTCAAGATTTGTTGCTGCGCCTGCAGACTGATCTTCCAATCTGATAATGTGATCACGATTAGCTTGCCCATCAACGTAAATTTCTAGCACACTTGAAGACCAAGAAACTTCAATATGGCCTGCGCTAAAGCTTTCAAGAACACCAGCGTTTGTGACATCATTCCATGTATTAGCAAAACTGATGTATAAAACATCTTCTGTTTTACAATAATCAACAACAACATCACTGCCAGCACCTGTTAATGCGGCAAAGTTATCATAACTTACCGTACCAACAATACCTGACATATCATAGTTAAAGACAAACATGTCATTGTCATCATTCCCCCAAAGACTGTCGTCACCGATACCACCTTCAATCGTATCGTTATCTTGGCCACCGCTGAGGATATCAACACCAGATCCGCCACGCAGAACATCATTATCTGACCCGCCAATGATAAAATCGTTACCATCATCACCCATTAACGAATCATCTTCGTCTTGACCAATAACAGTGTCATCACCTGCACCACCAACAACCGTGTCATCTTGCTCGCCACCGTCTAGTGAGTCATCATTTTCTCCGCCGTCTATGTAATCTTCATCTTCTTCACCAAAGATAAAGTCGGCAGCTGACCCACCAAAAAGTCGGTCATTGTTCTCTCCACCATAAATCGTATCGGCATCAACGCCGCCATGCGCAGAATCATCACCCGCGCCACCATAAATAACATCCAAGCCGCTTCCGCCATCAAATGTATCATTCCCAACACCACCTTCTAGGGTGTCATCACCGCCTTCACCTGAAAGCGTATCTTTTCCTTCGCCGCCAAACAAAGAATCACCTGCTGTGCCGCCATGTAAAATATCACGACCACTACCACCTGAAAGAATATCAGTTGTATCGCCACCAAGAAGCGAATCATTGCCGGTGCCACCATTCAGTGTATCAACACCGCTGCCACCGACCAAAGTATCATCACCACTGTCACCATGTAGGGTATCATCACCAGACTCTCCCATAACAGTGTCATCATCACTACCGCCACCTAGCGTATCATCACCACTTGATCCAGAAAGCGTGTCATTCCCTGCACCACCATCAAGATGGTCATCACCGCTGTCACCATGTAAGCTGTCATCACCTGTTGACCCAGTCAAAGTGTCATTCCCCGTGCCACCGTGCAACGTGTCATTCGCAGATCCACCATCTAATGAATCATTCCCATCACCACCGTTTAATGAATCATCACCAGAGTTACCTTGAAGGGTATCATTTCCACTACCACCTAAGAGCGTATCTTGACTGCCGCCGCCGTCAAGAACATCATTTCCTGATCCACCTTCTAGCGTGTCATTGCCAGAACCGCCAAAGCCTGAATCATTTCCTGATCCACCATCTAATGAGTCATCACCATCATTACCTGACAACGAGTCATCACCGTCATTACCAAATAGCGTGTCATGACCAGATCCACCATTCACTGTGTCATTACTGCTTCCCCCCATACCTGAGTCATTTCCTGACCCACCATTTAAGGTATCATCACCATCATTACCAAATAATGTGTCATCGCCATCGCCACCATCTAATGTGTCATTTCCTGACCCACCATCTAATGTGTCATCGCCAGAATTACCATGTAACGTATCATCAGCTGATCCGCCATAAATTGTGTCATCGCCGCTAAGTGCTGCAAGCGTGTCATCCGCATCTGTTCCTGTGACCAACATGTCTTCGGACGTAGATCCCAAATTAATTGTGATGTCATAGCTATAATTCGCGATTAATTCGGCCAGATTTGTTGCAGAGAAGGTATTATTAATATCTTGATTATGCAGCTCAACAACTTGGTTTTCTGCATTCCCATCCATATATATTTTTACAATACCATTGGGATCATAGGATACAGCAATCATTTCTGCAGATAAAAATCCCCAACTGCCATTTGACAAAGAAAGAGTCTTAGCATTATCAACGCTAATGATTAGAGCATCCTCTGCTCTTTCAAAATCAATAATCTGATCCACATCATCACCTTCAAGACGAATCAAATCACCGACTGAAGCATCATAATTGATAGATTGCATATCATAATTAAAAACAAAAGTGTCGTTGCCTTCTGCGCCTGAAAGCAGGTCATTATCACCACCACCTTCAATCACATCGTCACCCAGGTCACCCGTGATAACATCTGCACCATCTTGACCAGAGATCACATCATTTCCTAGACCGCCATCTAGCGTGTCATTTCCTGCACCACCTTCAACGCTGTCATCACCTTCATCTGCAAAAATTGAGTCTTCATCATTGCCACCGTCTAACGAATCGTCATCACGACCACCCATAACCGTGTCATCGCCATCAGCGCCTTGTATTGAGTCTTCTCCTTGTTGCCCTGTCAAAAAGTCAGCGCCATCACCTCCACTGAGAAAGTCGTCACCTTCTTCCCCAAAAAGCGAATCATGGCCATCACCGCCAAATAGTGTATCACCATCAATTCCACCATAAATCAGGTCAACACCTTCGCGACCTTCTATATGGTCATCACCTGCACCACCTTGAATTGTGTCATCACCCTCTTGGCCAAAGACAGAGTCTGCATCATCACCTGCCTGGATCGTGTCATCACCATTTCCGCCAAAAATCTGATCCTCACCTGCATCCCCTAGAATTGTATCCGCACCATCACCGCCTGTAACAATGTCATTACCATTGCCGCCAATCAATAAGTCTGCGCCTTCATTCCCGTCTAAATGATCATCGCCCTCATTACCGTAAAGGCTGTCATTTCCCGATCCACCAAAAATCTGATCATTACCTGAGTCACCTTGCAGCAAGTCGTTCCCTGTTTGGCCGGAGATCAGGTCATCGCCTTTATTTCCGCTAATACGGTCATGACCGTCACCACCAACAGCAAGGTCATTACCTTGTCCACCCAAAATCGTGTCATCACCATCTTGGCCACGCAATTCATCGTCACCAATATTACCTTGCAGATAATCTGCACCTGTACCGCCATAAAGCTTGTCATTTCCTGTTGCGCCTGAAAGATAGTCATTGCCACCTTCTCCATATAGAAAGTCGTCGCCTTTATTTCCTTGAAGATGGTCATTATCATTACCGCCAAGCAGCGTATCATTGTCTTGTCCACCAAGTATCACATCAATACCGTCACCACCAGCAAGTGAGTCATGCCCTTTATTTCCTTGAAGGTAATCGTTGCCATCACCACCTTCTAGCGTGTCTTCATCTTGCCCACCAAACAGATAATCATTACCCAGTCCACCAACAACAGAATCGTCTCCTTGATTACCTTGCAAAACATCATTCCCAGCGCCACCATCCAGAGTATCATCACCATCAAGGCCAGAAACTCTGTCGCTTGCGCTTGTACCAACAAGCAAGTTTTCGTCATCATCATCACTATCAGCAATTTTGTTATCACCAACCAATAAGACGCTGCCATCTGTAAACTTCACATTTACATTCGCTTCAATTTGTTCTGGTGTAAGTGTTGGGATAATGAGGCTGCCAACGCCATCAACAACAAGAACTGTACCGCTACCGCTGCGATCAATGCGCGTTTCAAACGCACCAGCATCAATGATCAGCTGATCTGCAGAAGGATCGAAATTCGCGATTAAAGCAGGATTTGCAAGCGCAGATGTGAATAAAATTTGGGTCACAGAACCAAAACTCCGGCGGCTGCTTCCCTTTTTAGGAAGATGGATGTATTTTTAAGGCGGTAATTACAGCATATAGTGGTATATTATCAGGAAATAATCAACATTTAGTTGGAAGAATCTGCTATTTTTTCAGCAAATTCACAGATTTTCTCAGCACACCACTTTGGTCGTGTTACTGGCAAACCATGACCACCACCATCTGGTGACCAATAAGTTGGACACTTACCTTCAAAGGAAGCTTTTGTTAAAGATTCAGAAACAACAGGATCAGGTACAGCAGCAAGCGCGATTGTCTTCTCTTTGTGCTCTTCAAAAATGTCTCGACAATCCCAATTTTTTAACCAATTCAACCCTTGATGAAGTTGTCTTGTATCATAGTTTTCAGGAAATGGTCTATCAAACCCACATACATCGTATGTCTCTCCAAGCAACCCTTTTGGATCAATCGAAAGGCGCATCTTCATCCCCTCCAGCACCATCGTCATCATGCCACCCATAAAGCCATCTGTACGTGTAAAGCGTGTAAACCCACAAATACTGACCAACCCATCCCATTGGAAAGGCTTTTCATGTAAAAGCCAAAGAAGGCCTAGTGAATATCCTACGGCAATCACAGTTCTGTCTTTTGGAATGTCTGGATGTTGCGCGTCGCCATAAAAACCCAGGTCATATTTAAGAATATCAAAATCAGGCAAGCTTTCTTCTAATAAGTTAAAAATTGACTGATCTACAGCCCAACCGTGGACAAATACAAGGAGCGGTTTTGGTGAAGAGTTTATTTTAGACATGAAGTAACTTTCATTCCGTCAGAACCAATAAATCAAAGTTTTTAAGAGTTTTTTTAGAAAAAATCATTTCTCAAAAAAGGTGTAAGAAAGTGTAATTTCCTTTAAATGAGGAATATTAGGGTCATCAACAATTTCTGGATCAACAAAAAACTGCACAGGCATTTTCACTTCTTCACCAGGTTGAAGCGTCTGCTCATTAAAACAAAAGCATTGTATTTTATTAAAGTAAGAACCTGCCTCTGCTGGAGTTACATTGAATGTTGCCATACCAGTAGTCGGCTTCTCACTTATGTTTTTCGCTGTATAATAAACAACCGTATTTTCACCAATTTTTAAAGTAATGCTTTTTTGAACGGGTTTAAAATCCCAAGGCAGACCTTCATCAATATTACTATCAAAACGAATCGTAATATCTCGATCAATAACATCAATACCGCTATAACTCTCTGCAACTTGAGTTGTCCCACCATACCCTGTAATACGACAAAACATGTCGTACAAAGGCACCGCAGCATAAGAGAGGCCAACCATTGCCACCACGATCAATAATACAGTTAAAAGGGTTTTATTATTTTTCTTCATTACAGCCCTTGCATGCGCACAATTGTAATTAAGAAAATAAGTGTAACAAAGCCTGCTATCAGACCAAAAACAATCTTGTTCTTACGTTTACGTTCTTTTTCAATTTCTGACATTAAAATAATCCTATCAATTTTTGATCAATCACAAGTGCTACGAATAAAGCAAATAAATAAAAAATAGAAAAGCCAAAAAACCTTTTTGACAACGGCTCTTTTCCCTTCTCAGGAAGACGTAGCAACTTCCAAGCCATCATAATTAACTTGGTGTTTAACAACACTGCCGTCAAGGCATAAACACCATGACCAAACCCCAAAAAAATCAGCGGAAAGGTCGTTAGAGCAAGCAATATACTGTATACAAAGATATGGCGACATGTTGAATCAACACCCTTAACAACAGGCAACATGGGCAACCCAACTTTTTTGTAATCATCTGATTTAAAAATTGCCAAGGCCCAGAAATGTGGTGGTGTCCACATGAAAATAATAAAAAACATAAAGAAAGATTGAATAGAAACATCTCCCGTTACAGCCGCCCAACCGATCATAGGAGGCAAAGCGCCAGAAGCCCCACCGATCACAATGTTTTGAACCGTACGTGGCTTTAACCAGATTGTATAAACAAAAACGTAAATGAAAATCGCAAGTGCAAGCAAACCTGCTGCTAAATAATTTAGCGCCAGCCCCATAATCATAACAGACATCATAGAAAGGAAAACACCTAGGAACAAACAATCATCTGGATGAATCTTACCAAGCGGCAAAGGTCTTTTTGATGTACGTGCCATTCCTGCGTCCAGATGCCGTTCATACCACATGTTTATAGCACCAGAAGCACCAGAACCCACCGAAATACAAAGCAATGCTGTAACGCTTAAAATAGGATGAAGAGAGCCTGGCGCCAAAACAAGCCCGACAAATCCTGTAAAAATCACCAGGGACATCACACGTGGCTTAAGGAGAGAAAAGTAATCCTCAAACCGTGTGATATTAGAACTTTGCGCCTTAGATGCCATTTGCTCTAATGTGCATCCCCACCCTTAATCACAGGTGGTTTTTCAAATGTATGGAACTCAGGCGGTGAAGAAATTGTCCACTCAAGCGTCTGTGTTCCTGCATGATCTCCCCATGGGCTGTTCCCAGCTTTTTTGCCATACTTGAAAGCATGGAAAACAACAAACAAGAAGAAGAAAACAGATGCAAAAGAGATGTATGAACCAATAGAAGCTATGTAATTCCACCCAGCATAAACATCAGGATAGTCTGGAATACGCCTTGGCATACCTGCAAGCCCTAAGAAATGCATTGGGAAGAAGGCAAGATTAACACCGATAAACGTCATCCAAAAATGTATTTTCCCCAGGCACTCATTGATTTCTTTACCAGTCATCTTAGAGAACCAGTAATAGAACCCAGCAAAAATTGCAAATACAGCACCAAGTGACAGAACATAGTGGAAATGTCCAACAACATAATACGTATCATGGAACATTGGCGACATACCGCCATTAGCAAGTACAACACCCGTCACACCGCCGACTGTGAACAAAAAGATAAATCCGATTGCCCAAAGCATTGGTGTCTTGAATTCAATAGAACCACCCCACATTGTTGCAATCCAGCTGAAAATTTTGATCCCTGTCGGAACTGCAATAATCAATGTCGCAATCGTAAAGTAGGCACGCGTATCAACACCTATTCCAGCAGTAAACATATGGTGTGCCCAAACAATAAATCCAACAAAACCAATTGAAATCATTGCATAAGCCATTCCAAGATAACCAAAAACAGGCTTCTTAGAAAACGTTGAAATAATATGGCTGATAATACCAAAGGCTGGCAAAATCATAATGTAAACCTCAGGGTGGCCAAAGAACCAGAACAAGTGCTGGAATAACAAGGGATCACCGCCCGCCGCAGGATCGAAAAACGCAGATCCAAAGTTACGGTCTGTCAGCAACATCGTAATTGCACCGCCCAAAACAGGTAAGGATAAAACCAGAAGAAAGGCCGTAATCAACATACCCCAAACAAATAATGGCATACGATGCAACGTCATCCCTGGTGCGCGCATATTAAAAATTGTCGTAATAAAGTTTGCGGCACCCAAAATTGATGAAGCGCCTGCTAGGTGAAGAGAGAAAATAGCCATATCAACCGCAGGACCAGATTGCCCAACAGTTGAAAGCGGCGGATAAACTGTCCACCCTGTTCCTGCGCCACCACCAACAAAGGCAGACCCTAACAGTAAAAGAAAAGCTGGTATAATTAACCAAAAACTAATGTTGTTTAGGCGCGGGAAAGCCATATCTGGCGCACCTATCAAAAGAGGCACGAAATAGTTCCCAAAGCCCCCAATCAAAGCAGGCATCACAACAAAGAAAACCATAATTAAGCCATGCGCTGAAATGACCACATTCCACATTTGACCATCAGCAAAGTACTGCATACCTGGATCTTGAAGTTCCATCCTCATGAAGACAGAGAATAATCCACCAACAATACCGGCGAAAATCGAGAAAATAAAATACAGAACACCAATGTCTTTATGGTTTGTTGAAAAAAGCCATCTTGTCCAAAATTTAGGGGTATCACTCATGAGGAGTTCTCCTTAGTTACGAATATATGCTGGTTTATTAAATGCCAAAACAGGCCATACTGTCTCAAGTGCTGAAAACTCTTCTTTTGCTTTCTCAACCCAATCTTTAAATTTTTTCTTTGATACAGCTTCGATCTTAATAGGCATAAACCCATGATTAACGCCGCACAACTCAGAGCACTGACCATAATATGTACCAGGCTTGTTAATATAGATCCACCCTTCTGACAAGCGACCAGGAACAGTGTCCATCTTAAAGCCAAAAGCAGGAACAGCCCACGCGTGAAGAACATCAGCAGATGTCATCTGGACTTTAATTTTGGTATTAACAGGAAGAACAACAACGTTATCAACCTCCAATAAGCGCTGTTGACCAGGCTTAATCTCATCATCAGGAATCATATAACTGTCAAATGCGATATCACCATGGTCTGGATATTCATAAGACCAGTACCACTGGTGACCTGTCACCTTTAGTGTCATCTCAGTTTCAGGAACGCTTCCTTGGTAGTACAAAAGCTTGAAAGAAGGAATCGCAATAACAATTAAAATTAAGACCGGGATGGCCGTCCAAATAATTTCAATTAACACATTATGCGTTGTTTTAGAAGGAACTGGATTCGCCTTTGCGCGGAATCGAACAAGCACATACACCAAAAGAGCCAGCACAAAAATGACAATGCCCGTGATAATATAAAGTAGCAAGTCATGAAATTCGTGCATCTTCTCCGCAACTGGAGAAGCCGGATCCTGAAACCCTAGCTGCCAAGCCTTCGCAAGGCCTTCAGCAGCAAATGCGTCCGCAGACACTAGCACCAGTGCAACAAAAAAAACAGTATTTATGTAAGAAAAAAGCTTTTTCAATGTATCCTCCGTTGATCCCTCATCTACATCGTGATAATTGATTTATAGACCCAAGTGAAGGATTAGTAAATATGAGTTTTGAGATTTTAGAAAAAGTTTTTTATAAAAATAATAATTTGCAACGCTCGACACTCGAGAAAATTGTCAGCGAAGCACTTCATAAAACAGACGATGGCGAGCTTTTTTTGGAGTACAAACAAAACGAAAACTATGTATTCGAAGACGGTAAATTAAAAACATCTTCCACCCATACACGCCAAGGATTCGGATTTCGTGGCGTCGTAGAAGACAAAGTGGCCTATGCACACTCATCCCTCCTTGATGAAGAAAGTGTAAAGCGGGCAAGCCAAACTGTTGGAGCAATTGCTGATGGATATGAAGGATCATATGCACAACACACCTCTCAGGAAAACACACCGCTTTATACACCTGACAACCCTCTTTTTTCAAAAAACATTAACGAAAAAATCAAGCTGCTGGAAGAAATTGACGCGTATGCTCGCGCAAAGGACCCCAAGATCAAGCAGGTGACAGCGTCACTAGCAGGCACATGGCAGGTTGTTGATATTATTAGAGCAGATGGATCGAAGCATTTCGATGTTCGCCCTCTTGTTCGCCTGAACATTTCCGTCATTGCAAGCGATGGACAACGCATGGAAAGTGGATCAATGGGTGTTGGTGGTCGTGTTGGTTATAACGACTATTTTAAAAAATCTTCATGGCAGGCACAGGCTGATGATGCCATTCGTCAGGCACTTGTAAACCTTGAATCAATTGATACACCGGCAGGAGACATGCCTGTTGTCTTGGGTCCAGGATGGCCTGGCGTTCTTTTACATGAAGCGATCGGGCACGGCCTTGAAGGCGACTTTAACCGCAAAAAAACATCTGCCTTTTCTGGCCTTGTTGGTGAAAGAATTGCAGCAAAAGGCGTCACTGTTGTTGATGATGGCACACTAGAAAACAGGCGCGGGTCTTTAACCGTGGATGATGAAGGAACATCAACAAATAATACTGTTTTGATTGAAGACGGCATCTTGAAAGGGTACATGCAAGATCGTTTAAATGCACGACTTATGGGCGTAAGCCCTACAGGAAATGGTCGCCGAGAAAGTTATGCACACACACCGATGCCACGCATGACTAACACATATATGTTAAATGGCAATCATACAGTTGATGAAATGATCTCTTCTGTTGATAAAGGTCTCTATGCTGTGAATTTTGGTGGTGGGCAAGTCGACATCGTCTCTGGGAAGTTTGTCTTCTGCGCCTCTGAAGCTTATCTTATTGAGAATGGTAAAATTGGCCCTGCCGTTAAAGGTGCAACGCTGATCGGGAATGGTCCTGACTGCCTCACAAAAATCAAAATGATCGGGAATGACTTTGAACTTGATCGTGGCGTTGGCACGTGCGGAAAAGATGGACAAAGCGTGCCTGTTGGCGTCGGACAGCCTAGCCTTTTGCTCGACTCAATCACTGTGGGAGGCACGCAAGCATAATGGCAGTAAGCTTCAAAAGAAAGTCATCAAGGCGTGCATATCAACCAATGAGCGAGATTAACATCACGCCTTTTGTTGATGTCATGCTTGTTTTGCTGATTGTTTTTATGGTTACAGCCCCCATGATGTCCATGGGTGTTCCTGTTGACTTGCCAAAAGTAAAAACAGCGCCCATAAAAGCGAACAAACACAATGAACCTTTGATTATCAGCATCAAAAAAGATGGTGGTATTTACATGCAAAAAACAAGAATCAAGCGCAAAGAGCTGCTTGACCGCTTGAGAAAGCTATCAAAAAAGAATGCTGATTTACGCGTTTTTTTGCGTGCTGATAAAAAACTAAAATATGGAACAATCATGGATGTGATGGGAGTCATTCACAGGGGCGGATATAAAAAGGTTTCCCTCATTACCGAAATTCCACGATGATAAAAAATATTGATCCTTTAAAACGCGCAGCATTTTTTTCAACGCTCTTGCACCTAGGTGTTTTCGCGCTGGCTTTTCTCACCATATCTCCAGAAATCACACCATTAATAAACTTAGAGCAAACAATTACCGCTGATTTGGTAAGTGAAAAAGACCTCAAACCTGCAAAGCGACAAAAAAAAGCATCTAAAAAACCCAAACAAGCAACTTATGCAAAACCCGCCCCTAAAAAAGAAATAAATAAGAATGCTGTTGTCCTGCCAAAAAAAGAAAAGGCCGTTCCTGCGCCAACAAAGCCAAAGAAAAAAGAAAAGGTACATATCCAAAAACTAGAAACAAAAAAGGCGCCGATTCAAAAACAAGAAGATAGTCAAAAAAAAGGAGACATAAAAACAAAAGACCAAAAGCCTTCTTTTTTAAAGTCTGTGAAAAACCTTGAACAACAACAAACCATACAAAAAGAAGAAGAAAAAAAGGCATCATGGTCAGAAAAACTGGGCGAAGCTATTTTCACCTATCAAGAAATGGCAGCTCTTCGCACACAAATGGCACAATGCTGGAACATTCCTGTTGGTGCAAAAAATGCAGAAGAGTTGCTTGTTGAAATGACGCTAGAGGTCAACCCTGATGCAACCGTAAAATCTGTCAAAATTGTCGACCAAGCACGGATGGCGAATGATTCTTTTTTCAGAACAGCTGCGGAAAGTGCATTACGCGCTATTTACAATCCACTCTGCAGCCCGTTACACTTGCCATTAAATAAATACGAGAAATGGAAAACTCTGACTCTTGTCTTTAATCCAAGAAATATTTTGGGATTTTAAATGAAACGTTTTTTTATCTTCTTTTTTATCGTACTGCTTTCCGCACCTGTCTTGGCTGACTTGAAAGTATATATCACACAGGGCAGCTACCGCTCTTTACCAATTGCCCTTCCTGACTTTTACAGTGGAGAAAACAAAGAGAGTGCCGCGGCGCAAGAAATCACAAACATCATTCGTGCGAACCTTTCTCGTACAGGGCTTTTCAGCCTGATCGACGATGAAGACTTTATCCAAGACACACAAACAGATGAATTGGAGCCTGAGTTTGCAGACTGGCGCGTTATCAACGCCGAAGCCCTTGTTCATGGCAACATTCAGTCAAATGATAAAAAACAAATAAAAACTGAATTTCGTCTTTGGGATGTTCTGGCAGAAAAACAAATCGCTGGGCTTGCCCTGACAACGCCCAAAGAAAATCAGAGACGTGTTGCGCACATGATCAGCGATGTGATCTATAACCGTATGACAGGTGAAAAAGGTTATTTTGATAGTCGCATTGTTTATGTTGCTGAAACCGGGCCGCCCAATAGACGCAAAAAACGTTTGGCAATCATGGATCAAGATGGTGCAAACCACCGCTTTTTAACAAGTGGTGATTATATTGTTATGACGCCACGCTTTTCTCCAAAAGTTCAGAAAATTGCATATATGGCATATTTTAACGAAACACCACGCGTCTACATTTTAGACCTTGAAACAGGACAGCAAAAGCTTTTAGGGCACTTTAAAGGTATGACGTTTGCTCCGCGCTTTTCACCTGTTGGCAATACAATTATTTTCAGTATGGCCAAAAATGGGAACTCGGATATCTACACTATGAACCTGGACACAAAAAAAATAAAACGCCTTACTAAAGACTCTTCTATTGATACGTCACCCTCCTTCTCACCAGATGGAAAGAAAGTTGTCTTTAACTCTGACAGACATGGTTCGCAACAGCTTTACGTGATGGATAACGATGGTAAAAACGTGAAGCGGATCAGCTTTGGTGAACGTGGCAGATACGCAACGCCTGTTTGGTCACCACGTGGTGACTGGATTGCATTCACAAAAATGCTTTCTGGTACATTCTATATTGGCGTCATGAGGCCCGATGGCAGCGGCGAAAGGCTTCTTTCGGAGAGTTATTTGGATGAAGGCCCAACATGGTCGCCGAACGGTCGTGTTCTTCTATTTTTTAGAGAGTATCCTCCTGGGGAATCCGTTAATGGAAAACAATCTGCGATTTTTTCCATTGATTTGACAGGAGATAATCTAAGAGAAATAATAACCCCCACAGATGCATCAGATCCTGCTTGGTCCCCCTTGATTCCATAAAGTTTTTGGGGTACATTTCGAATGTAGAATACTAAACCATAAGAGGGTGTGACATGAAAAAAATAATTTCCTTTCTATTTATTGCTGTTCTTGCAGCTTGTTCAGCAACTGATGGCGTTTACACAAGCGCACGTGAAGACTCTGGCGCAGGCATTGATGCAAGCAAAACATCAGAAGTACAAAGAGACCTTATCGTAAATGTTGGCGATCGTGTTTTCTTTGATTTTGACAAATATGAACTTAAAGAAGAGGCGCGTGAAA
This sequence comes from Alphaproteobacteria bacterium, assembly GCA_030425825.1. GTDB lineage: Bacteria > Pseudomonadota > Alphaproteobacteria > JAUHZY01 > JAUHZY01 > JAUHZY01. The sequence continues at coordinate 85,166 of JAUHZY010000002.1, read as the reverse complement.
TTCTCAACGCACAAGCGGAGTGGATGAAACAAAACCCTGACATTTCTGTTTTGATTGAGGGGCACGCTGATAAACGTGGAACACGTGAATACAACCTTGCACTAGGTGAGCGTCGTGCGGATTCTGTTAAAAAATACCTTTCAAGCCTTGGCATACAAGCTGAACGCGTAAAAACAGTTTCTTACGGCAAAGAAAAGCCTGTTGCTTTTGGTGATAGCGAAGATGACCATGCACGTAATCGTCGCTCTGTGACAATTGCAAAATAAATAATATTTTTCTTCTATAAAAGGGCTGTTACATCTAGACTTGTAACAGCCCTTTTTTTGATTACAAGGTTATGATATGTCAGTAAGACTTTTAATTTTTCTTTTATTGTTCAGCGTCTCTTCAACCTCTTTTGCACAAATAAATGCAATCCAAGCAGGTGCCGGCAAAACGGAAGAGCTCCAGGACAAGTTACAAATCTTGGAAAAAAACCTCTTAAAATTAAAAAAAGAATCCCGAAATACACCTCTTTCAGCAGAAGCGTCTTCCTCAAACCTTGCTGCACATATGGAATTAAGATTTGCACAAGTGGACCGTGAAGTGCGCAAGATTGCAAATAAGCTGGAAGAACTTTCTTACCAGTTTGCACGTCTTGAATCTTATCTTAGCCGCATGAATCGTGACTATGATCGCAGGCTCGCTGTGCTAGAACAAAAAACAGGTACGGTTTTACCTTCTGTCGAAACCTCCACCCCAGCAATTCACAAAGAGATCAAAGTAATCCCAAATTTAGTTCAAACAACTGAACCTAAAAAGATTCTGAAGCTGGTTAATAAAAAAGATGCTGCGAACACATCCATACAAGAGAAAGAAGAGAAAGAGGCTGAAAAGATTCCTGTAGATCAACTCTTTGAAAAAGGACGCTACTTTTTAGGGCAGAAAAAATACAAGCAATCTGCGCATGTCTTTAAAAAGTTTGTCAGCGAAAAACCAAAATCTCCACTTGCAGGCAATGCTCAATTTTTGTCAGCAGAAAGTTACTTTTTAAATGATGACTTTACAAATGCCGCGATTGAATATGTGAAAGTATACGAAAACTATCCAACCTCAGCAGAAGCGCCAGAAGCTCTTTTGAAGCTTGCAAAATCTCTGAATAAGATTGGTCAGCGAGATGAAGCATGTGAAGCTTTAGGCGTTATTGAAAGTCAGTACAAGACAAGCACAGCAGCGCAAGTAAATGCAAAAGCGCGTGAATTTAAAAGTTTGTTGAGCTGTGAATAAAACGAATACGATCTCTCTTCACAATATCACACAAATGATTCAAGAGCTCCCCCTTGATATCAGTGACCACATTGCTGTCGCTGTCTCTGGTGGTGCGGACAGCATGTGCCTCACACTCCTACTCCATGAATGGTGCCTGGCGCAGAATAAAAAACTATCTGCCCTAACTGTTGATCATACCCTGAGAGCAGGATCAAAAAAAGAAGGTCAGCGCGTCAAAATATGGCTTGGAAAAAGAGGAATACATCATGAAATACTCACATGGTCTCATGGCGAAATAACATCCAACATTCAAGATCAAGCGAGGCGTGCACGATATGCATTAATGACAAAATGGTGCAAAGAAAACAATATTTCACAGTTGTTTCTAGCTCACCACGCAGATGACCAAGCCGAAAACTTCTTTATCCGACTACAGCGTGGCAGCGGACTTTACGGTTTAAGCGGCATAAAACCTTCTGAAAAAAGAGAAGGTGTCAGTCTTCTAAGGCCTTTTTTGAAAACATATAAAAATCAAATCATTGCAACATTACAAGAAATGCAACAAGAGTGGATTGAAGATCCTTCAAACCAAAATGAAGATTTTCTACGCATCAAAATGCGCCAACTGCTTGCAACCCATTCGGAAGAATTGCCACAAGATCGGGTTTTACTGGCAATGAAAAACTTAACACGCTCAAAAGAAGCGATTGAATATTATGTCAATCAGGCGTGGCACAAGCTTGCACAAGAAAGCCAACATCAAATAAAGATTCCTCTGAAAGAATTATATGAACTGCCAGAAGAAGTCACATACCGCATTCTTACAAAAGCATTAATGCAAATAAGTCAAAAAAACTATGGCCCAAGACTGAATAGCTTAGAATCTCTCTTTATACATTTTAAAGAAGGAAACACACAGGGGAAAACGCTGCACGACTGCATCATCAACATTCAAGATAATATGTTGGCTTTTTCTCCTGAAAAATAATTGCGAGGACGTAAGAAAGTCCCTATATATGTAAAACACAGTTTTTTGAAGGATACAAAATGAATCATCTCGGGAAGAATTTTATTTTATGGATTGTCATTGGCGTCCTGCTAATATCGCTTTACAGCATGGTCCAAACATCCCAACAGCCTGGCAACATAACGACCCTTGTTTTTTCTGACTTCCTAGAAGAGGTAGAAGCAGGCAACATTAAAGATGCTTTGATTCGTGGCAATGTTATCCAAGGATACCAAAAAGATGGATCTATTTACCAAAGCTTTGCACCAAACGACCCTAAACTTATTGACCGTCTGATTTCAAAGAACGTTCGCATCAGCGCCACTCCTCCTGAAGACAGCAGCGGTGGATTTTTAGGTGTTTTTCTCTCTTGGATTCCAATGCTTCTTTTTATTGGTGTGTGGATTTTCTTCATGCGTCAAATGGGCGGCGGTGGTGGTAAAGCAATGGGATTTGGAAAATCAAAAGCCCGCTTGATGGAAAAAAACAAAAAAGTGACTTTTAAAGACGTTGCTGGCGTTGAAGAAGCCAAGGAAGAAGTTGTTGAAATTGTTGAATACCTCAAAGACCCAAACAAATTCCAGAAGCTGGGTGGGAAAATACCCAGAGGTGTCTTGCTTGTTGGTCCTCCTGGAACGGGAAAAACACTGCTTGCACGTGCCATTGCAGGTGAGGCAGACGTGCCATTCTTTACAATTTCAGGCTCTGATTTTGTTGAAATGTTTGTGGGTGTTGGTGCAAGCCGCGTCCGATCAATGTTTGAACAAGGCAAGAAAAGTGCACCTTGCTTGATTTTCATCGATGAAATTGATGCTGTTGGACGTCATCGTGGCGCTGGCCTTGGTGGTGGTAACGACGAACGCGAGCAAACGTTGAATCAACTTCTTGTTGAAATGGATGGTTTTGAAGCAAATGAAAGCGTCATTATTATTGCAGCAACCAACCGCCCAGATGTTCTTGATCCAGCCCTCTTGCGTCCTGGTCGTTTTGATCGTCAAGTTTATGTATCAAACCCTGACATTAAAGGCCGTGAACAAATTCTTAAAGTGCACCTGAAAAAAGTTAAAACAGGCAAAAATCTCAAACCACGTGTTATTGCACAGGGAACACCTGGATTTTCAGGCGCAGACCTTGCAAACCTTGTGAATGAAGCTGCGCTTCTTGCCGCACGTGAAGGCAAAAAGTTTGTTGGCTTAGAGGAATTAGAACATGCCAAAGACAAAGTCATGATGGGTCGCGAACGTCGATCAATGGTTATGTCTGATGAAGAGAAAAAGCTAACAGCATACCACGAAGCAGGGCATGCCGTTGTTGCATATTATACTCCTGCCTCTGATCCTATTCACAAAGCAACAATTGTCCCACGTGGTCAAGCGTTGGGGATGGTGATGCGCCTTCCTGAAAACGACCGCATTTCGGTTTCTCGTGAAAAACTATTTGCTGACTTGGCTGTTGCCAGCGGCGGTCGAATTGCAGAAGAAATATTCTTTGGCAAGGATGCTGTTACAACAGGTGCGTCCTCAGACATTAAAATGGCAACCAATATGGCACGCCGTATGGTGATGGAATGGGGCATGAGTGATGAGCTTGGCTTTTTATCTTACTCTGTACCAGAACGCGAAGTGTTTCTAGGCCGCTCGGTAACCGAGCAACAAAGTGTTTCTGAAGAAACATCAAAAAAAATTGATGCCGAAGTACGTCGTATTGTTGATGAAACATATGAATATGCAGAGAAACTTATTAAGAAGCATAAGAAGAAGTTAGAAAGTATTGCCGAAGCTATGTTGGAATTTGAAACACTAACAGGCGAAGATATTGACATGATCGTTAAGGGTAAAAAAATTAAACGCACTGAAGAGACAGAAGAAACAGACGAAGACACTGTTGATGAAAAACCCAGAGGTTCTGTTCCTTCTTTTGGTAAAAAAGGAAGCTTTGGTGGCATGACACCGCAAGGTGCCTAAAGAAAGGACTGAGGGAATGACGCTTGCCGAGCCACAACAAGATTTCCCCTCTTCTCTTCTTGGTAAAAAATGGCTTTTCAAGCCACATGATGAACGTGAAGCCACAATGCTTTCACAACGCCTTCAACTACCAGAGGTTATTGGACGCCTGCTAAGCTGCCGTAATATTTCTCTTGAACAAGCGCCACATTTCCTAGACCCAAGCATTCGTCACTTCTTACCCGATCCTTCTCACCTCAAGGATATGGACAAAGCGGCTGAAAGAATTTCATCTTTGATCATAAGTGGCAAAACAATCGGCCTTTTTGGTGATTATGATGTTGATGGCGCAACCTCAGTTTCACTGCTACACCTTTTCATAGAATCTGCTGGCGGCAAGATTGTTGATTATATTCCTGACCGCATGAAAGAAGGTTATGGTCCTAACATTATTGCTCTTCAAAAACTCAAAGACCAAGGCGCAGAAACGATCCTGACCCTTGATTGTGGCACAACATCATTCGACGTGCTGGAAAAAGCTGCAGAAAACAACATCGAAGTCATTGTTATCGACCATCATATATCGGAGTCTGCCCTACCCATAGCCTTTGCTGTTGTTAACCCAAATCGTTTTGACCAAGGTGAAACAACATGTAAAAATCTTGCTGCTGTTGGCGTTTGCTTTTTGTTAGCCGTTGCAATTAATCGCTGCTTACGTGATCAAGGCCATTATAAAGAAAGGCCTGAACCTGATCTTCTTTCTCTCCTTGATCTTGTGGCTCTGGGAACTGTGTGTGACGTTGTACAGCTTGAAGGCTTGAATCGTGCTTTTGTAACGCAAGGTCTAAAAGTCATGGCAAAACGTCAAAATCTGGGAATGAAAACACTTGCCGACATTGGTGGTGTTGATGAAGCACCAACAGCTTATCATCTTGGTTTTATTTTAGGACCTCGCATTAATGCAGGAGGACGCATTGGCAAAGCAGATATGGGGAAGAACTTGCTGACGACAACTGCCCCTGAAAAAGCAAACATGATCTCTGTTGAGCTAGACCGCCTGAACCATGAACGCCGTGAAATTGAAGCCAAGATCTTGGAAGAGGCTTTGGAAATGGCTGCAAAAAAAGCAACTGATGGTGTTATTATTGTCGCATCAAAAGATTGGCACCCTGGTGTTATTGGCATCGTTGCAAGTCGTTTAACAGAAAAATATCATCGCCCCACTTGTGTCATCAGCTTTTTTGATGGTTATGGCAAAGGATCGGCACGCTCTATCAAAGGCTTTTCTTTTGGGAATGCTATTATTGCTGCTAAACAGGCTGGATTGCTTGTCAATGGTGGTGGGCATGATATGGCAGCAGGCCTGACCATAGAACCTGAAAAAGTAGATGGTTTGGAAGCCTTTTTGAATGAAAGATTCCATGGCGAAATACACGAAGATCAGCTTGTTGAGCGTGTTTATATTGATGGGGTTATCAATACAAGTACAGCTACGCGGCCTTTTTGTGAAACGCTTGAGCAATTGGCCCCTTTTGGTATGGGTAACGCAGAACCTCGCTTTTTGATTCGAGGGGTAAGAGTTAGCTTTTCTCGCATTGTTGGCACAGATCACGTATCAGCCAAACTTACGAATGGTGGTGAACGCACCCTAAACGCCATTGGATTTCGCATGGCAGACACAGCTTTAGGACAAGCTATTTTGAAAGCTAATAAGTCTTCAAAAATAGATCTTGTCGGAAAGCTTCGCCTAAACCGTTGGCAAGGATATATCACGCCACAGTTTCAAATTGAAGATGGTATAAAAGTCTTATAAAAAAGTGATAAAATTACTTGCCTTTTTCAAAACAAGGCGGTATATTTCGCCTTCCTTTTTCACGTCCCCTTCGTCTAGTGGCCTAGGACGCCGCCCTTTCACGGCGGAAACACGGGTTCGAACCCCGTAGGGGGCACCATTTAAATCAATGATTTAGGTGGGCTTATCTCTTCCAAAATAGCCAGCAGGTATTTTCCCATCAAAATATATATGCGAATTATGATAGAGCGCTGCTTATCATGAATGCGCTAACCACGTTTAATCGCTTGTATGGTGTTTTCCAGCGCTTCTAGAAAACGTGAGCGATCTTGCTTGCTGAATGCGGGGTTATAAGACGCCCCACCCAGCTCACGCAAATGCGCACTCAGCGTTCGTCCGGCTACTGCATTGCCAATATTATCATCCGTAAATGGCTTACCGGTCGGACTCATCACAGACGCTTTGCTCTTCAAGCATCGCGCCGCCAATAAGATGTCTGCTGTCACAGCAATATCTCCTTCACCAACACGCTCTGCTATCCAGTCATCCGCCACATCTGCCCCAGCATCTACCAAAATCATATGAATATTAGGGCTGGCAACAGGGCGTAAGCCTGAGTTGCTCACAATATAAGCGGTAAGATTATGGCGTTCAGCCACTCGTATCACTTCTTTTTTTACTGGGCAAGCATCGCCATCAACATATATATCCAACATACTTTGCCTCCCAATAATGACAGATGATTGTATGAGCACATAATGAAGTGCTCTTCAACCTTATATCCAATGACACAACTTATCACCTAGCCCAACAATGACACTATGCTGCGCTGAGCACTTGCTGCAAGTGACAGTGTCTCCATGACCAACTGATCTCTTGTTTCCAGGGCAAGTTTGTTTGCTGCTTCTTCTGTTATATCAGCAGCAATCAACTTGTTTTCTGCTTCTTGCGCTGTATTAATAAGCACCTCTGTCATTTGTAATCTTTGTTGAAAGACTGAAAACTCTATTGAAAAATTATCCATTGTTGCATCAATCGTATCAAGTGCTGTTTCAACACGTGCTATTGTTGCTTCTAGATTAGCTTGTGAAGAAAAATTAATTTCACCATTATAAATACCCAAGGCGCGCGCTCTTAAATCAACACTGCTGATTGTACGCGTTTCACTGTCTGAATAATTTATCGTCAATGTATCTTCAAATGTTGGATCAGATTCAACCTCACGCACAGAGGTTTGTGTAAAATATGCTTCTCCTGTATGTGGGTTATTGTAACGTGTTGGGAACATTTGGAAAAATGAATTTTGTCCCCCTGCCGTGAATTCAAACTCATACTCTTCCCAGTTATTATAATTAGACAAAGTAACCTCTTGATTAGGTGTTGTATTAAATCCCAACCCAAAATATATTCCCAAGTCAAGGGTTCCTGCAGCTGGATTCACATCTGATTTTTGTGCAAGCCCCGAAATAAGATAATTACTCCCTGACGTCAAGTTAACCGCCTGCAATATGCCGTCTCTATTACTCGCATCGGCATCAACAACATTTGCCGCGGTCAATCCATCAATAATTGCCGCAGAAGGTGTTCCACCACCACTCCAACCATTCACGCCATCTTCAAAGCTGCCATTTGAGACAAGTTCTGGACCATATAGGCGACCATCCCCTGTGAGCAAGTTCACACCATTATAGCTCGCATCAACGGCATATTTATCAATCTCTTGCGCCAATGCGACAGCTTGTTTTTGTAAATGACCTCGTTGATCAACAGGCAGGTTTTTTGCCTCCTCTGCAAGGCCCTTGATACCTTCAACCATTTCTTCAATGCGTCCAATAGAATCTGTTGTCACCTTTAGCGCGCTAATTCCTTGATCTATTTCTGTTTTGCGCTGAAGCATAACAGCTGCGTCTTTTGACAAAGACTGCGCTTTAAAGAAAACGGCAGGGTTATCAAATAAGTCATTTACTTTTTCACCTGTTTGAAGGCGTTGGTCAACAATAGAAAGTTGCTCTTGAACCTGCGCACGACTCAAAATACTATTTCTTAACAATGTTGAAAGTTGAATACCACCAACCATATCACCCTCTTAAAGCTTTAAAGTATAAAGATGCTAAAAACGTGCCAAATCAATTTGGCTTGTTTTTTATCATAAAATAAACAGCGATTGCGCCAATCATCTTGCTTGCTGTCATAACAAAAATAGAGAAAAGATGGAACACTCCCCCAACATCAATATCAGGAGAAAAATACGCCACTGCCCACAAGAAAAAAGTTGTATCAACAGGTGTTGCAACAGCACTAGAAATCAATATTCTTTGCGCCAATGTTTTACCTGTAAAACTGTAAACACCCCAATCAACAACTTCACTGATTAAAAATGCACCAGCACTTGCAATTGCCACACCTGGATCGGATGTTAAATAGGCCAAAACACATCCGATCAACGTCGCAATCAAGACATAATGACCTATCTCACGCTGAGCGAAGTCTCGTATGATAAAAACAAGACCAACAACAATTGTGAAAGGTGCCCAAGGGGTGCCATTCGACAATTCAAATGTTGGAAAAAATACGAAGCCCCAATTAATAAAGAAAATGGAAAAAATATACGCCAGCGTATAAACCGGCAATTTTTTATTTATCATATCAGAAGTTGTCCTAACGTTTCAGTTATCCTATCAAGACTCAGTGGATCAGACAATCGATGATCACCATTTTCGAGTAAAATAACTTCAACATCTTTAGAGGTTATATTTTCTGATAAACATGTTGAAAACGACCAAGGAACGTCTTTGTCTTTCACCCCGTGAATCAACCTTACAGGGCACTCTAAATCTATTTTCTTATCTAACAAAAGATACTTTTTACCATTATCGATTAGCTTTTTTGTGATACGATAATGTTGATCGTCATAATCATTAGGCATCTCAACAAAACCGTTTTTTCGAAGGTCTTCTTTCTGCTGTTCTGAAAAAATATCCCACATCAGCTTTTGTGTAAAATCAGGCGCAGAGGCAACCCCTATTAACGCCTGAATACGCTGCTTTCTTCGCAAAGCAAGATGCAACATAATCCATGCCCCCATACTTGATCCAATTAGAATTTGAGGCCCTTTTGTTAAGTGATCAAAAACATCAATGGCGTCGTCCAACCACTCACCAATTGACCATTCCAGAAAATCTCCTGAAGACTCTCCATGGCCCCGATAATCAAATCTCAAAAAAGAATGGTTTCTTTCCATACAATATTGCTCTAAAGCCAATGCTTTTGTTCCTTGCATATTGGATTGAAATCCACCAAGAAAAATGACACCTGGCAACGCACCTTTTGACTGACAATATGCTATTTTCTTATCGCCTAACACCAAGCTCTCTTGCTTCATTTAACGCCTTCCTATTCTTTTTCTCATTATAAAAGTCTTAAACTGGTTAAAAACAAAGCTCAAGCAAGAAATTTGGCACAATTCCTGCATATTTATATGCGTCATTGTTATTAAGTCATTGCTGTTGGGAAATAAATGTCGACTATTCTTTTCACATCTGCTGTAGCAAACCCTTGGCTTGTCTTGGGATTTGATCCGCTAGAAGATATTCTTGACCTAACGAATGTGACAGCTTCAGAAGTTACTGTTTATCCCAATGAAAACGGCTCTCTTTTCGTTGTCAAAAACATTGGCAGCCTTTTCATCCCCAACCTCACACTGCAAGCTATTGTTGGCGAAGGAACGCAGCCAAGTGTTGTCTTCGCAAATGGGACGCAGCTTTTGGTTGGCGACAACACAAGTGACGTTTTTGAAGACTTGGATGAAAACACCTTAAACGGCGGAAAATATGGCGACCAAATTTATGGCGATGACGGCGATGACGAGCTTAATGGCGGCGATGGCAATGATATTATTTTTGGCAATGCTGGAGATGACATCCTAAGAGGAAACAAAGGCAAAGACTCAATTTACGGTGGCGGCGATAACGACACTGTGGAAGGTGGAGAAGGAAAAGATTATCTGCAAGGAAACCGCGGCAATGACTCAATCCAAGGCGGTGATGATGATGATAAAATTCGTGGCGGAAAAGGCAGCGACATCATCGACGGCAATAGCGGCAATGACCTTATTTTTGGCGATAAAGACGGAGACACGCTTCGTGGCGGCGACGGAAAAGATATTCAGTCTGGCGGAGATGGCGCCGATTTTCTAGACGGAGAAACAGGCAATGACTACCTGCAAGGAAATGTAGGACAAGACACTGTCTTAGGCGGCAATGGATCGGATACGCTTCGCGGCGGAAAAGACGACGACTCTCTACTAGGGGATGGTGGCAACGACAGTATCATTGGTGATATTGGTGATGACTTTGCCGACGGCGGTGCTGATCACGACATTATCCAAGGGCGCTTTGGGAATGACACGTTATTGGGTGGCCTTGGCCATGATAGCTTGCTGGGCGGACAAGACAATGACAGCCTTGATGGTGGCGATGGAAATGACCTCATTATTGGTGGAAAAGATCATGACACACTGCTAGGTGGCGACGGCAACGATTGGGTTCAAGGAGATAAAGGGCAAGACTCTCTTATCGGTGGCGCAGGAAATGACACACTGCTGGGTGGGAAAGACCAGGATCTTTTCAGGTTTGAATATGATATGTCAGATTTTGTTTCTGATAGTGACATTAGCAACCTTGATGATATTTCTGGTGATGGTAGTGATCTTATCCTTGATTTTGACTATGAAAATGATGCGCTTGTTTTACACATAGGAAATGCAAGAACCGTACAGCTTGGCGATGGCACTTTTGATTTTTATGACAGTGATCTTATTTCTGTTGAGGCTGATGGTGATGACATTGTTCTTCATATATCCGGTCAAGGTGGCGCCCAAGCTGTGAGGCTGCGTGACCAAAAAATAGCCAGTGCTGACTTTGACGCAGCAAACTTGACTGAATTACGCGCAAATTATAACTACAACATCACACTCGATAACACTGACCCTGACTCAACGGTCGTAGGAACATCAAATGATGATACACTAAACATCGGCAATGGAAATGATGTCGTTTCGGCACTTTCTGGTGATGATCTTGTGAATGCTCGTCGTGGAAACGATTCTGTTATCGGTGAAGACGGCGAAGACACGCTTCTTGGTGGTGACGGCGATGACACACTGGATGGTGGCAATGATGATGATTCTCTTGTTGGCGATGAGGGTCAAGACTCTCTTATCGGTGGTGCAGGAAATGATACTTTAGATGGTGGTGATGGTAACGATACCTTGGCAGGTGGCGCAGGAAATGATGTTTACATCATTGATATCAGCGACATCATTCAGGAAAACATCAATAGTGGCACGGATGAAATCCAAATTGCCAACGACTATACCTTAACAAATAACTTCGAAAACCTTACGCTACTTGGTTCTTCTAACTATACAGGCACCGGAAACGAAGATGACAACTCTATTAGAGGAAACTCTGGAGATAACACGTTATCAGGTGCAACTGGCGATGACACACTGGATGGCGGATCAGGGAACGATACCGTATCAGGAAATGATGGTGATGATACCGTGCGTGGTGGCGATGGCGACGACACACTTGAAGGAAACTCTGGGGATGATTACGGCAATGGAGACAGTGGGAATGACACCGTTTTTGGAAATGATGGTGACGACACACTAGATGGCGGCAGTGGGAATGACAGTGTCATCGGCGGCAGCGGTGATGATAGCGCAAATGGTGGTGATGGTGACGATACTGTAAAAGGTAACACAGGAGAAGATACTCTTCTTGGCGGTAATGGAAATGATGTCTTAGAAGGCGGCACAGGCAGTGACTCTCTTGACGGTGGATCAGGCAATGATGACGTTTTGGGTGGTAGTGGAGATGACAATCTTCATGGTGGATCAGGGAACGATTGTGTCAGCGGCGACAGCGGTGACGATACTCTTTTTGGTGGTGACGATGAAGACACACTAAAAGGTGACAGCGGTGAAGACAGCCTTCTAGGAGAAAGTGGTGACGACCTTATCCTTGGACATAGTAGTAATGACACAGGATCAGGAGGCGACGGAGATGACACCATTCTAGGTGGTGAAGATGATGACAGCCTGATGGGGAATGACGACGACGACTCTATCCAAGGAAATGAAGGCGAAGATACACTGTCTGGTGACAGCGGAAATGACACGCTTGAAGGTGGTGAAGATGATGATACTTTGCATGGCGGTTCTGGGAATGACTATGAGTCAGGAAACACAGGTGAAGATAGCCTCCTAGGTGATGACGACGATGATACTCTTGATGGCGGGTCAGGAAATGACACACTTGAAGGAGAGAGCGGAAATGACTCTCTTGATGGTGGCGATGGAAATGACACGCTTGATGGTGGAAATGATGATGACACACTTGATGGCGGCAATGGAAATGACACACTTGATGGCGGCTCTGGGGATGATTCTGGCCTTGGTGGTTCAGGCGAAGATACACTCAGCGGTAAGTCTGGTGATGATACACTTGACGGTGGATCGGGTAATGACAGTGTAAGTGGCGAAGATGGTGACGATAGCCTCCAGGGCGGTGATGGAAATGATAGCGTCGAAGGAAATACAGGGAATGATATCCTATTAGGTGGCGGTGATAACGACACGCTAGGTGGTGGTATTGGGAACGACACACTTGATGGGCAAGATGGTATTGATTCTGTTCTTGGCCAAGCGGGTAATGATTATGTTTCTGGTGGATCAGGCAATGATTATCTGGATGGTGGCACTGGGAATGACTATCTAGACGGGGGTGAAGATAACGATACCCTTGATGGTGGATCAGGTAATGATTCTGGCACAGGAGGAGGTGGCGACGATACTGTCTATGGTGGCGATGGGAATGATACATTAGACGGTGGCAACGGCAACGACACGGTCTCCGGACAAACAGGCGATGACAGCTTACGTGGTGGATCAGGCAATGATTCTGTTTTTGGAGAAACAGGTGATGACAACCTAGGCGGTGGCAGCGGAAATGATACTATTTTTGGAAATACAGGTGATGACACACTAGATGGTGGAGACGATGATGACACTATCTTTGGTGGCAGCGGTGATGACAGCGGCAGCGGAGGCAGCGGTGACGACACCCTTTATGGACAAACAGGCGATGATACACTTGGCGGCGGTGATGATGATGACTCTGTTATGGGTGGCAGTGGCGATGACAGTGTAGGCGGTGGTTCTGGGAATGATACAATACTCGGTGGATCAGGAAACAATACAATTTATGGTGACAGCGGTGATGACAGCGGTGTTGGTGGAGTCGATGAAGATTGGATTAATGGGAATGACGGCGATGATACGCTTGATGGGAATGACGGCGACGATACACTGGACGGTGGAAATGGCAATGACACGCTTGATGGGAATGAGGGCGATGACACACTAGATGGTGGAAATGGCAATGACACGCTTGGTGGTGGAACAGGTGAAGATACCTTAGATGGCAATGATGGTGATGATAGTATAGAGGGCGGTGAAAATGATGACTCTATATTAGGTGGCAGCGGCAACGACACAGCACATGGCGGAACAGGTGATGACGTTTTATCTGCAGGCGCAGGAGATGATACACTTGATGGTGGTGAAGATGATGACTCGCTTTATGGTGGATCAGGAAACAATACGCTTGATGGCTCGACAGGGAATGATTCTCTTGTTGGTGGTGGTGACAACGACACACTCATCGGTGATGTTGGCGACGATACACTCATCGGTGATGTTGGTATAAACTCACTGGTTGGCGGCATTGGTGATGATGTTTATGTTATCGACCCCTCTGCAACAAACAGCTTTTCTGAGAACCCTGGCGAAGGAACAGACGAAGTTCAAGTCATCAACTCAAGCTATACACTTGTTGGTGGTGAGGACATTGAAAACTTAACGCTTCTGGGCACGGGTATCAGCGGAAGAGGAAATGAAGTCAACAATATCATCACAGGAAATGATGAAGACAACTCCTTAAGTGGAGACAGTGCAGATGACACCGTTTTTGGTGGCAGCGGTGATGATACTCTTAATGGTGACAGCGGTGACGACTCACTTGATGGCGGGTCTGGCGAAGATGTTCTTTATGGATTGAATGGTGACAACACACTTGATGGCGGTGATGGTAATGACACATATTATGTTGACCCTGCTGGTGGACTCCTGATCCAAGAAGGTGTTGGCGAAGGAACAGACGTTGTTTATGCCTATTCTGATATTAACCTTTCAGGAGGCGCCAGCGATGAAGAAGTTGAAAACATTGTTTTGCTTGGAACAGCGACTGATGCAACGGCAAATAGTTATGACAACAACATTTTCGGAAACGCTTTAGACAATGTTTTGCGAGGCAACACAGGAAATGATCATATTTCTGGTGATGATGGCGATGACACATTGGAAGGCAATGATGATGATGACACACTTCATGGCGGCAGTGGTGATGACACTTTAGGAGGAGGAACGGGCGACGACTCCCTCTACGGAACATCAGGGAACAACTCTTTTGATGGGGGTTCTGGCACTGATACAATCGTTGCAGGAAGTGCAAATGATACGCTTGATGGCGGTAGTGGATCTGACCTTCTGATTGGTAATTCTGGTGATGACTATTACGTGTTTGATAATGCGGGTGATACGGTTGTTGAACTAGCAGGTAATGACACAATCGAAGCGACAGATACTGATGTTGATTTGACAACGGCAGCATTACTACAAATCGAAAATGTTTTCTTACTGGGCACAGGAAATCATACTGTTACAGGAAATGATTTAGATAATTATATTTCAGCTGTTGATGGCGACAACACACTCCTTGGTGGCGATGGGAATGACACCCTTCTTGGCGGTATTGGGGATGACTATATCCTTGGACAAACAGGTGACAGCCATATTGAAGGTGACAGTGGAAATGACGAGATAAGTGGCAGCAGCGGAAATGACACCTTAAGCGGCGGATCTGGTGATGACACTGTCTACAGTGGGTCTGGCGATGACACTCTTTACGGAGATGACGGTGATGATAGCCTTTATGGTGGTGATGAAAATGATACGTTACTTGGCGGCATTGGAAATGACACCTTGTTTGGAGGTGGTGGAACTAACTCCCTTCTTGGCGGCAATGGCGATGACACCTACATCATAAATGGTGCTGCGACAGACACCTTCTCAGAAAATGTTGGTGAAGGAACAGACGAAGTTCAAGCCATTAATCAAGACTATGACCTTTCTTCAATTTCTAATATTGAGAACCTAACACTTCTTGGAAACGGGATCATCGGTATCGGTAATGATGGCGACAACATGATCACAGGAAACTCAGAAGACAATACTCTTTATGGTGGGTCTGGCGACGATACTGTTGGTGGTGACAGCGGTGACGACACTGTTTTAGGACATAGCGGTGATGACACTGTAGATGGTGGGTCTGGCGATGATACTGTTTTTGGTGGCGACGGTGACGACACAATAGACGGTGGAGAAGATGACGACACATTATATGGTGGCAGTAATGACGACAGCCTTTATGGATCAACAGGAAATGACGTCCTTGATGGGAATAGTGGGGTAAATACACTTGTTGGTGGATGGGGGAATGACACCTTCTATGCAATGTCTGGAACAAATACACTGATTGGTGACCTTGGTGACGATATTTATATTATTGATCCCTCAAAAACCTTCACGATCACTGACACCGCAGGTGGTGGGAATGATGAAGTTTGGTCATATGGCAATATAGACCTGAGTGTTCTTACAAACAGCCCACGTATTGAAGGTTTGAGATTGCTAGGAACAGCCACAACAGGAACAGCAAATGACCTTGCCAACACAATTATTGGGAATGACGAAGATAATGTATTAAATGCGCTTGAGGCTGATGACTCTGTCTATGCTGGTATTGGTGACGATTCTGTTTTAGGTGATGATGGGAATGATCTTATTTCTGGAGAGTCAGGCGATGATACGCTTCATGGCGGATCTGGTGATGACACCACTTATGGTGGATCTGGTGATGACTCGCTTTATGGCGCAAGTGGACAAGACTTCCTTTACGGTAATTCTGGCAACGATTACCTTGATGGCTCAATTAACAGCAACACACTTATTGGCGGCATTGGCGATGATACCTTTATTGGATCAAATGTAGGTGCAGGATCTATGGTTGGTGGTGCGAATGACGACATTTATTATGTTGGTCACAGTGGCACAAATATTGTTGAAATTGCAGCAGAAGGAACAGATAGCATCTATGCATCTGTCAACTTTGATGCGTTAACACGTGCTGACTATGTTGAATGGATTATCGCTAATGTTGGAACTAACCTAGAACTCATCGGGAATGATCGAGACAACACAATTATTGGCGATGATGGTGACGACACACTAAGCGGTGAAGATGGTGATGACACCGTTCTTGGCCAAAGTGGTGATGACACCCTCAATGGTGGATCGGGTGATGACACATTACTTGGTGGCAGCGGAAATGACTTCCTAAATGGTGGCAGCGGAACAGAAGAGCTTATTGGTGGTATCGGAAATGACTCATATTTCGCTGACAACTCAGGAACAGACAATATTACTGAATTAACTGGTGAAGGCACAAGAGATGCACTTGTTGTAGCGGGCATAACCTCCGCAACACTTGGAAATATCACAGCAACCTATGACATTGAAGACCTTTACCTAAGCACAGGATCACAACATGGGTTTGGGAACACAGCTAGCAATATTATTCAAGGAAACAGCGCTAATGATACCTTAGACGGTGACGACGGTGACGACACGATTAATGGCGATAGTGGAGATGACACGATTGATGGTAGCAGCGGTCAAGATACAATTGATGGCGGATCAGGAGATGATAGCATTGAAGGGGATGATGGAAATGATACCCTTTATGGTGGCGATGGAAATGACACAATTGGTGGCGGCACAAATGAGGATTCTATCAGAGGCGGCACAGGAAATGACTCATTAGACGGCGACACAGGCTTTGACACTGTCTTTGGTGATACAGGAGATGATACGCTTCTTGGTGGTAGTGGTGATGACACAATGAATGGTGGCAGCGGTGATGATACAATCTCCGGTGAAACAGGAAATGATACCCTTTATGGCGGGGATGATGATGACTCCATCGCTGGGAATACAGGAGATGATTCTCTAGGTGGCGACAGCGGAGATGACACACTTGATGGTGGTGATGATGACGATACACTATTTGGTGATGGCGGTGGTGACACATTGTTCGGAAGTTCAGGAAATGACTCCATAGATGGCGGCAGTGGTCGTGACAGTATTTTAGGTGGTGATGATGATGATACCATTATTGGTGATGATGATGATGACACGATTTTTGGTGGCAGCGGTGCAGACTCCATTCGTGGTGGTAATGATGAAGACAGCATCAGTGGAGATGCAGGAAATGACACAATACTTGGTGATAATAGCGATGATACTATTATTGGCGACGACGGAAACGATAGCCTTTTAGGTAACAATGATAACGACAGCATTATTGGTGGCAGTGGAGCTGACTTTATTTCTGGCAATGATGGTAGCGATATTCTCTATGGTAACTCTGGTAGTGACTTTATACACGGAAATAGCGGCGATGATATGTTGTATGGCGGAACAGGCGGAGACCAATTCCATTTTGAGTATGACTTGATAAATGTTAATGGTGGACAATCATACGATAATCTTTTCTTGTCACTTGTAGGTGATGGAAATGATGTCATTGTTGACTTCTCAAGAGCCGGTGGCGACATACTATATATTTCATACCTCAATGAATCTTCCTTAAATCTTGGGGGCGGTTCATATTCAATCAGTGCAGTTGGCTTTGTTGTCAGCGTCAATGGCGGTGGAACAGAATTTGAAATAAAAATGGATGACTTAGCTAATTTAGGTGCAGGCATGCAGAATATCAGGATTGTTAACCAAACAGGTCTTGCCCCTCTAGGCGGTGTATCAGACCTGCGTTCTTTTGCTGTTGCAGAAGGTTATAATATCTGGCTTGATGGAATCATGGTTGTTTAAACGTTAAATTTAAAGTGAAAAATGTCACCATCTTTTGCTATATATCCACGCCCTTCTTGACGCAGTTTACCCTGCTCTTTTGCTGCTTGCTCACCACCACAAGAAATAAAATCATCATATGCCATGGTATCAGCACAAATAAAACCACGCTCAAAGTCAGTGTGGATAACACCTGCGGCTTGTGGCGCCGTAGACTTTTCGCGCACAGTCCATGCGCGCGCTTCTTTTGGACCAACTGTGAAAAAAGTAATCAACCCTAAAAGTTCATAGCCAGCACGAATAACGCGACTAAGACCGGTTTCACTAAGGCCTAAATCTTTCAAAAACTCTAGTTTTTCTTCTTGCGACTCAAGACTTGATACTTCTGCTTCTATCGATGCAGAGATAATAACAGATTTTGCATTTTCTGAAGATGCTTTTTCACTGACCTTCTCACTAAAAGAGTTTCCATTAGCAGCATTTTCTTCTTCAACATTACAAACATAAAGAATAGGTTTTTTTGTCATCAAGCAAAGCGATGCACAAATCTTTTCCTCTTCTTCTTCTAGCTCAACGGTCCTGGCAGGAAGGCCATCCTGTAAAACTGGTAGAACCTTCTCAACAACACTTAAAATTTCTTTCGATTCTTTATCGCCTGTTTTGGCGCGCTTTTCGACGCGTTGTTTTTGTTTTTCAAGGCTTTCCATATCTGCAATCAAAAGCTCTGTTTCAACGATTTCGGCATCACGTATGGGGTCTACTGAACCTTCAACATGCGTAATATTACCGTCTTCAAAGCATCTCAAAACGTGAACAATCGCGTCAACTTCACGAATATTAGCCAGAAACTGGTTGCCAAGCCCCTCGCCTTTCGAGGCGCCCTTAACCAAACCAGCAATATCAACAAACTCAAGCTGTGTAGGGATAACCTGGGCGGACTTAGAAATTGCAACAATCTTGTTCAGACGATCGTCAGGAACAGCAACACGCCCTACATTCGGCTCAATCGTACAAAACGGATAGTTTGCAGCCTCGGCTGTTGCCGTTGATGTTAATGCGTTAAACAAAGTTGACTTACCAACATTCGGAAGGCCAACAATTCCACATTTAAATCCCATTTTTCTTTTCCTTAAACATTAAAGACGCTAATATATCGCTTATTTGAAAATTGTCTAGAAAGTATTATCATCGTGATTTTAGGGATTGGAACAGATTTAGTAGACAGCCGTCGACTTGAAAAATCAATTAATCAGTTTGGCACAAAGTTCATTAATCGCCTCTTTAGCCATGAAGAACAAAAATATTCCTCAAAAAAAGAGAACTCTTTTTTAAGTTATGCAAAACAATTTGCAGCAAAAGAGGCTGTATCAAAAGCTTTTGGAACAGGGATCGGTGTATATTTCAGCTTTCTCGACATCACAACGACACATGATAAAATGGGCAAACCCATCATCCTGTTAAGTGATAAAGCACACGCCTCTGTTAAAGAGCTTTTCCCAAACAAAAGTGAAGTTGTAATTGAAATATCCATCACAGACGAGTACCCTTTCGCCCAAGCCTTTTCAATTATTCATGGTCAATAAAATGTCAGAAGAAAAAACAGATAAAGTACCTGAGAAGAAAACAGAATCTCTCATGGACCACATCAAGACCCTTTTTATTGCTGCACTTGTTGCATTAACGGTTAGAACGTTCTTTTATGAGCCCTTTCACATTCCATCAGGTTCTATGGAGCCTTCACTTCTTGTTGGTGACTATCTGTTTGTTTCTAAATTCTCGTACGGTTATAGCAACTACTCTTTCCCTTTTAGTCCTAATATCTTGTCTGATAGGCTTTTTGGATCAACACCGAAACGTGGTGATGTTGTTGTTTTCAGGCTTCCTTCTGACGACAAAATTGACTATATCAAGCGTGTCATCGGGCTTCCAGGCGATAAAGTGCAAGTTAAAAAAGGCATCCTTTATATCAATGATAAAGCAATTGAAAGACGCATCATTTCTGGGGGGTCATATTCTATTTATTTAGAAACTTTCCCCGACGATACTGAAAGCCACAAAATTATGGAATTCTCCGATCGCGGGCCCCTAGATAATACACCTATTTTTGTTGTGCCAGAAGGGCATTTCTTTGCTATGGGCGACAATAGAGATAACTCTTTAGACAGCCGTGCAGAATCAGGCCATGTTGGTTTCGTGCCCTTCAAAAACCTCATTGGACGCGCAGAAATCATCTTCTTCTCTGTTGACAACAACGTTAGCTGGTGGAACCCTTTAAATATTCCATCTTCCATTCGCGGATATAGACTTTTGAAACTGATTAACTAATAAGGAAATCATGGCCAACTTCCCAGAAATTGAAAAGAAAATTGGTTACAATTTTGTTAATAAAACACTTCTCAAGCACGCTATCATTTCCCTCAAAGGTGATAATCTTCTTAAAAGTTTTGAAAGATTAGAGTTTCTTGGGGATCGTGTTTTGGGGCTCGTTATTGCTGAACACCTTTTAAACACTTTTCAAGCCGAGAATGAAGGTGATATCGCCAAACGACATGCTGCACTTGTTTGCCAAGACGCGCTTGTAAAAATTGCTGAAAAAATAGAACTTCCTCAAATTTTGACTATTAAGAAAGAAGATATACAAGCACGCTACAACTCTTACTTCTCTGATATGATTGAAAGCATTATTGGCGCTATTTATCTTGATAGTGACATCAAAACAGCGGCCTCATTTATTCTTGAGCATTGGAAAGATCTATGCCTGGAAAGCAATCAATCTCCACCTCCAAGCGATCCAAAAACAACTCTACAAGAATGGGTTCAGTCTCACTCTATGCCTTTACCAGAATACCAATTAATAGAAACATCTGGCCCAGACCATGAACCTACTTTCTGCGTTCAGGTAAATATCGAGCACTACCCCCCTGCAAAAGGAAAAGGGCGTTCAAAGAAGCAAGCTGAACAAGATGCTGCATCTAATTTCCTGAATAAAATTAAACTTTAAGTTGCAGGGTTGATAATGGCACTCTATGCGTGTATAATTGAAAAACAACACACGTATAGGGATTTTTATATGAAGACTTTTAAAATCATCATTACAATAACCTTTTTCGTACTTCTTGCAAAAATGGCCTTTGCAAAAGAATATCTCCCTGGTCCTTATATTGCGACAGTCAAACAAGTTATTGATGGCGATACGTTTGAGGCAAAGATAAAAGTTTGGCTTGGGCAAGATGTTGTGACACGCGTTCGCCTTAGAAATATTGACACACCTGAAATCAAAGGAAAGTGCCAAAGTGAAATTGACTTGGCTGAACGGGCAAAAGAAACAATGGAAAAGCTAACAAAAGGACAATCCTTGGTCCTGACGAATATTAGCTTTGGTAAATACGGCAATCGTATTATTGCAAATGCGCATGTTGGCCCCAGCGACGTTTCTGAGGTCATGATAAAAAGTGGCCTTGCACAAAAATATAATGGCGGCAAAAGACAAAGCTGGTGCACATAAAAAATAACTGTCACATTTTAACCTCACATGAAGAATATTTCTCCACCTCTTCCTTATATAAGATTGATCGCCGCCTAGGGTGCGTTGATAATGAGGGTTTTTAAATTTATTTCTTCAATAATGCCAGAATTATGAATATTGGCATACTTCATGCATATTCTTAGGACGTTTTTCAAATACTGGAGTGTCCTTTCATGAAGTCCTTTTTTACCCTTTCTTTTTCCTTGCTCTTTATTTTATTTTCTGCAGACACTCATGCTTCTTCACGGATCAAAGATATCGCTGATATAGAAGGTGTTCGAGACAATATGCTCATCGGTTATGGGCTTGTTGTTGGTTTGAATGGTAGTGGAGACTCTCTCACAAAATCTATTTTCACGCGCGAAAGCCTGATTGGCATGCTAGATAGACTTGGCGTCAACGCAAGAGATGACACCTTGAAAACAAAAAATGTCGCTGCCGTGGTTGTAACAGCAACGCTTCCTGCCTTTTCACGACAGGGGTCTAAAATAGACGTTACCGTTTCAACAATTGGAGATGCTGGATCATTACAAGGCGGAACATTGCTTGTAACGCCTCTTTTAGGCGCAGATGGGGAAGTTTACGCGATTGCACAAGGATCCCTGAAAGTTGAAGGAATAGAAGGTGAAGGTAAGGCCGTACCAACAGCTGCACGTATTTCTAATGGCGCACTGATTGAAAAAGAAATTGCCTTTGACTTTTCAAACTTAAAGTCTATTAAGCTAGCACTCAAAAACCCTGATTTCACGACATCAAAGCGCATGGCTGATGTCATAAACTCATCCACTGGGATTGATACGGCAAGATCTATTGACCCAGGAACTGTGGAACTTACACTGCCCTATATGTTCCATTCTAATCCTGTTAGCTTTATAACAATGGTAGAGCAACTCACTGTTCAGCCTGATCAAGCCGCCAGGGTCTTAGTGGATGACCAAACAGGGATGGTTGTTATGGGGCAAGCTGTCCGCATTGACGAAGTTGCTATTGCCCATGGAAACCTAACCGTCAATGTTAAAGGAAACGAACAACCCGTCAACGAAGCAGCGCCACAACCAGAAGAAATCGCAGCGCCTGCAGGGCCTGAAAAGAAAATATCTATCCTTGAAACAGGCGTAAACCTAAGTGAGCTTGTAGAAGGATTAAATGCCTTGGGGATCTCGCCAAGAGATTTGATCTCAATTTTACAAGGCATTCGTGCAGCTGGCGCATTACAAGCAGATATTGAGGTGATGTAATGAACGATATTTCTGGTGCAAACTTTCATCTACAGCAAGCAACCCAACCCAAAGCAGCACTACCTAAAATACAATCATCTGCTTCAAAAATTCGCGAGGCTTCTGAAGGATTTGCTGCTGTTTTTCTCTCTCAGATGGTTGAGAAAATGTTTGAAAGTGTGAATGAAGATAGTTTTTATGGCAACTCTAATGGCCAAGATATTTTTAGGTCTATGGCTACGCAAGAATATGCTGTTAGTCTTTCAAAAACATCCCCTTTAAGCGATCAAATTGAACAATCCCTTAGAAGATATCAGGAGGTAATTTAATGGAACATGTACAAAATACTGAAAAGTCTACCCCCCAAAGCGTGCGTTTAAACGAGCTTTTACGCATAACTGATCAACTCAGTGATGTTTTAAGCGAAGAAATAGACCTTTTAAACGCAAGGCCTGAAGGGCTAGCAGAAGAAATTGCACTGATTCAACAAAAGAAAACTGGTCTTTCGCGTATTTACGAAGGACATATTGAGTTCTTACGTGAAAACCCTGACTTTTTTAGAAATATAGCACCTGAGTCAAAAGAAAAACTAAAAATAGCATCAAAAGAATTTGCCGAACTGGTTAAAGAGAATGCAAGGCTGCTGGACATCACAAAGAAAACAAGTGAAAGAGTTGCGAATACCATTATTACAGCAATTCGACGTGAAACTGCGAAAGGTGCAACATATTCTGATGCACAAAACCAAGCTCCTGGCGCATTAGGGTCTCAAAGCTATACATTGAATACAGAAATATAAGATGGCCAAAGCATGGGTTCTGGCAGATCATCGACCTGGTAATGTGACTCAAGTTGTTGGGGTCGCGGAAGCTTTGGGAATACCCTTCGAAATAAAAAAAATCTCCTATAATAGATTGGGCTCCCTTCCTAATTTTATTCTCAACACATCAGATATGGGTATCGAAAAAGATGCACAAGAAGCTTTGCTTCCACCTTACCCCGACATTATCATTGGCGCAGGCAGACGAACAGCACCTGTCGCCTTAAGCGTTAAGAAGAAAGCAATTCATGCAGGCAAGAAAGCCCCTAAGCTTGTGCAAATTATGCATCCAGGTGGCCTTGCTAAAAAATTTGATCTTGTCGCCGTCCCCCAGCATGACAATGCCACGCAGCAAGGCAATATTATTGAAACATTAACAGCACCACACAAGGTGTCTAAAAAACTTCTAAAACTTGCACGTTCTGAATGGAAAGAGTCTTTAGATTTTCTTCCCTCTCCTCGCTTGGTGATATTAATCGGCGGAAAAAACAAATCAAATGACTTTACCCAAAACCAAATATCTGACCTGCTGACTCTCACTGAAAAACTGGCAAAACAACATAATGCTTCTCTGCTTGTTACCTCTAGCCGACGCACAAATAATCAATCAACCCGTCTTATCAAGTCATTCTTAGAAAAAACAGATATTCCTCACTATGCACATCTCTGGAATCAAGATGCCCATGAAAACCCGTATATGGGACTGTTAGCCTTTGCAGATATGTTTGTTATCACAGGTGATTCTGTCTCGATGATTTCAGAAGCCTCCATGACAGGCAAACCTATTTTCATATATGCTCCACAAGGGAGTTGTTCGAAATCACATCAACGTTTACATTCATCATTATATGAAAAGTCTGTAGCAAGACCTTTGAAAGATGATAACTTCGATCTATGGTCCTACAAGGCGCCTGATGCATCTCAAGAAATTGCTGCAGAAATTAAAAAACGTTTTTTAAAGTAGAAAATAGTGACCGAAGAAACAAACACCTTCTCAAAACGTGCAAAACGTTATGCAAGCGTCACAAAGAACGCAAGCTCAACAACATTTAGACTGTTGGCAAGCAAGTATCTTGGCATCAAAATCGACGAAGAAATGCATGCAGAAGATATAAAAAAGATGCTTAGTAATCTACGCGGCCCATTGATGAAGATTGCACAAATTCTTTCAACAATTCCAGGCATTCTGCCTGAAGCTTATGAAAAAGAGCTTGCAGAGCTGCAGTCTAATGCACCCCCTATGGGTAAACTCTTTGTAAAACGCCGTATGCGTGGAGAGCTTGGAGACGGCTGGCAAGAAAACTTCCAAACATTTAATCTAAATGCTTCTTTCGCAGCTTCTCTTGGGCAAGTCCACATCGCTGAAACATCAAAAGAAAAGCTTGCTTGCAAACTACAATATCCAGATATGTCTTCTGCTATTGAAGCAGATCTCAAACAATTAAAACTATTCTTTAAAATCTTCGAAACCCGTTCTGGTATTAATACAAAAAATATTTACACCGAAGTTTCAGAACGACTACGCGAAGAGCTTGACTATACGCAAGAGCTTGACAACATGAAGCTCTTCCAAAAGATCTTTAAGAAAACAGAATTTATCTATATTCCTGAAGCGATAGAAAAGCTTTCAACATCAAAACTTCTAACCATGCAGTGGCTTGATGGCTGCTCAATCAAGGATTTTTTTGATACCTCACTAGAGCAACGCAATGATCTCGCTCAGAAGCTCTTTCACGCCTGGTATATGCCCCTTTACCATTATGGTGTTATTCATGGAGATCCTCATCTTGGCAATTATACTGTACGTCAGGACAACACATTAAACCTATTGGATTTTGGGTGCATACGTATATTTCCAGGCGCTTTTGTTCAAGGTATTATCGATCTTTATAAGGCCTTGCTCAAAAATGACAAGGAAATGATGGTACATGCTTATGAAACATGGGGATTTAAAGACCTAAACAATGACCTTATTGACGCGCTGGAAAACTGGGCACGCTATGTTTATGACCCCTTACTTGAAGATCGTGTGCGAAAAATACAAGAACATGGCGGCCCAGAACATGGGAAAGAAGTCGCCCTTGCAACTTATAAACAACTCCAGAAAAATGGTGGTATACAGCCTCCTCAAGAGTTTGTCTTTGTTGACCGTGCTGCTGTTGGTTTAGGCTCAGCATTTTTGCGCCTGCAAGCAGAACTAAATTGGCATCAAATGTTTGAAGCATTAATTGAAGGGTTTGATTCTAAGAAAGTTGATAAAAGGCAAAAAAGTCTAAAGAATTGACTCAATCTTATCTGCAAATCTTTTAGCTGCATAAGGATGTGCCCGCAAAAAAAGCTCTGGCTCGAAAGCTTCAACCTCCATCACATAAAAAACACCTTCTCTAATGAGGCCATCAACACGCGTATAAAGAGGAGGCACTTCAAAGTAACGTATGACACCTAAAGCAGTTTCTAATATTTTCGCATCAGGGTCTTTAAAGTGTACCGTACCACCATGATCATCTTGGACACGATAGTCACCTTTTTTAGGTTTTTTGAAGACACTATGGGAATACTCATCTCCAAAAAATATTAATGACCACTCTCCGTCCAACACCTCTTTGAAAAAGGGCTGAATAATCATGTCATGCCTTGTCAGAAGAACATCTATTTTTTTCTGCATTTCGGCAATGTTATGAGCATCTACCTTATAAGTTTCATAAGCTCCTGCAGCGACAGTTGGCTTAATTACCAAGGCGTCATAATTGCATTGCTGACAGTGCGATGTTAAATCTAAACAATCATTTTGATGTACGATTTTTGTTGGAATTATCTCTACTCCAAATTTTTTGAGATCAAAGAGATAATGTTTATCTATATTCCACCTGATAATATCAAAGTTATTTTGGATGCGAGCACCTGATGCTTAGGCTTTTTTTAACCAATTAAAAAAGTCGGAGGCATGTTCCGTATAATCCCAAGGTGACCTTAAAACAAACAGGTCATACTCGTGGAATTGTTCAAAACCTTTCCAAAGAATAGGTTCTACTAAGTGTCCTCTGGCAGATAAAACATTCACCACAAGTTGGTCATCAGAAGTGAAATAAGAATTTTGATCAGAGCAGGCATGTTGAAGGATTTTATCAGTCGTGACAAACCCTATCCTAGCCACTTACCAGGCCTCTTGTTATGCAGTTGCCGCAGCTTCTTCTTGCTCAACAACTTCATCTTCAACAAAGTTTTGAACAGGACCAGAGTCTTGGCCTTTTGCGTCTACATCACGGTCAACAAACTCGATAAATGCTACTGGTGCAGCATCGCCGTGACGAAAACCTGCTTTAATAATGCGTGTATAGCCACCTTTACGCTCTTTATAGCGTGGCGCCAGAACAGCCATAAGCTTTTCAGCCATCTTATTGTCTTGAAGAATTGAAATTAGCTGACGACGCGCCGCAAGATCACCCTTCTTTGCAATTGTTACAAGCTTTTCTGTGTAAGGACGAAGCTCTTTTGCTTTTGGCAAAGTTGTTTTAATTTGCTCATGCTTCACAAGCGCATTAGCCATGTTCATAAACATCGCTTTACGGTGAGAACTTGTTCTATTTAATTTTCTATGTGCTCTTCTATGACGCATTGTGTTAACTCCTAAAACTAATCCTTAAAAAGGATCTTCGATTTGTCTGGAAAGCTCTTCGATATTCTCAGGCGGCCATCCATCGACATCCATCCCAAAACGAAGACCCATCGCAGCTAATATTTCTTTGATTTCATTCAAAGATTTACGACCAAAGTTTGGTGTGCGCAGCATTTCTGCTTCTGTTTTTTGCACAAGGTCACCAATATAAACGATATTATCATTTTTCAAGCAGTTCGCAGAACGAACAGAAAGCTCAAGCTCCTCAACCTTACGAAGAAGATTGCGATCAAATGGAAGCTCATCTGCTTTATCTTTTGATGTATCCTCTTCAGGCTCATCAAAGTTAATGAACAATCTTAGCTGATCTTGCATAATGCGTGCAGCAAAAGCAATCGCATCTTCAGGTGTAACAGATCCATCTGTCTCAACCTTTACAGTCAGCTTGTCATAATCCGTCACCTGTCCAACACGTGCATTCTCAACATTGTAAGTTACCTTACGAACAGGCGAGAAAATTGCATCAATTGGAATATAACCAATTGGCGCATCATCGGGACGGTTTTGATTTGCAGGAACATAACCCTTACCTGTATCAACAGTGAAGACCATAGAAAGCTCTTCATCTTTATCCAGTGTACAAATCACAAGATCAGGGTTAATGATTTCAACATCATGAGTCAGATCAATCATACCTGCAGTTACTTCACATGGACCTTTTGCTTTCAGCGTCAGACGCTTAGAACCTTCAGTACCAACACGCAAAGCGATTGATTTAATATTCAAAATAATATTTGTCACATCTTCACGAACACCTGGAATAGAAGAGAACTCATGAAGAACATTGTCAACCTGGATAGCTGTAATTGCTGCACCTTGGATAGATGACAACAAAATACGACGCAAACCATTACCAAGCGTCATACCAAAACCACATTCCAAAGGCTCTGCAACTAATGACGCGAATCTCTTAGGATCAGAACCGGGAACGATTTCTAATTTGTTTGGTTTAATCAAACTATTCCAATTTTCCTGAATCACTTAACAATCCCCTATTTTGAAGGTTATATACAAAAATATACTAAAATAAACTTATACGCGACGACGCTTTGGTGGGCGA
The DNA here is from genome assembly GCA_030425825.1 of Alphaproteobacteria bacterium. Classification (GTDB taxonomy): domain Bacteria; phylum Pseudomonadota; class Alphaproteobacteria; order JAUHZY01; family JAUHZY01; genus JAUHZY01. The sequence goes on along the minus strand of JAUHZY010000002.1, from coordinate 56,829 downwards.
CAACCGTTATGAGGAACAGGTGTAACGTCACGAATTTCTGTGATAACAATACCAGCAGCCTGTATCGCGCGGATAGCAGACTCACGACCTGAACCAGGGCCTTTTACGTGGACCTTTACAGACTTAAGACCATTCTCAACTGCCTTAGCAGCCACATCTTCAGCAGCAATCTGTGCAGCAAAAGGTGTTGACTTACGAGACCCTTTAAAGCCTTTAGCACCTGCGGTACACCAGCAAACTGTGTTACCTTGCTCATCTGTAATATTGATCGTCGTATTATTGAACGTTGAGTTAATGTGTACAACGCCCTCTGTAATGTTCTTAGACGTTTTTTTACGTGATCGTGTCTGAGGTTTTGCCATTTATATGATTCCTTATTTCTTATTTTTTCTTACCAGCAATCGGTACAGCTTTACCCTTACGCGTTCTTGCATTTGTATGGGTTCTTTGCCCTCTAACAGGAAGACCTTTTCTGTGACGAAGACCGCGATAGCAACCTAAATCTGTCAATCTTTTAATATTCATAGAAATTTCACGACGAAGATCACCTTCAACTTTGTAATCTGCATCAATAATTTCACGAATACGAACAACTTCATCTTCAGTCAGCTCGTTTGCACGACACGTCAGCGAAATATTTGCTTTTTCACAAATGTCTTTCGCGAACTTTGGTCCAATGCCGTAAATATCAGTCAAAGCGATAACGGCTCTCTTACTATCTCTAATGTTTACACCCGCAATACGTGGCACGATCTTACTCCTAATTTTAAAGCTTTTTTCAAGCAATATATTTGTCTTTCTGTGCCCAAAAAAAGGGCCAGGGCGACGGATTATACAGTATAATTCAACACTGTCAACAAGTCTTGCGTATATTTTTTCAAAAATTATACAATGATTTGTTGGATTTGTGCAGTCACATCGTCAATCGACCCCATACCGTCAATCGTTTTCAAAATATTTTTCGATTTATAGTACGGTAAGATAGGCTCTGTTTGCTTGCGATAAGCATCAAAACGCGCACGAACTGTCTCTTCATTATCATCTGGACGACGTACAAACTCTACGTTACCACATGAATCACAAACACCTTCCTTTACAGGAGGGCTAAATTTATCATGATAACCTGCACCACATTTTGCGCAAGAAAAGCGACCAACAATACGTCTAACAAGGTCTTCCTCATCAACATCCATCTTCACAACATAGTCTAAAGAGATTTGGTTGCTAGAAAGCATTTCATCTAACGCTTCTGCTTGAGGTATTGTTCTTGGGAAGCCGTCTAGAATAAAGCCTTTTTCACAATCTGGTTGACCGATTCTTTCTTCGATCATCTGAATCATAATATCATCTGAGATTAACTGACCAGCTTCCATGATACCCTTAAGCTTGGTACCAAAGTCAGATCCAGACGCTACAACAGCACGCAACATATCACCTGTCGAAAGATGAACAAGCTCGAACTTTTTTTCTAGTCGTTTTGCTTGTGTTCCTTTTCCAGCACCTGGTGGACCCAGAAGAATAATATTCATTATTAACGTCCTCGCAATTTGGATTTCTTGATTAAACCCTCATATTGATGCGCTAGAAGGTGAGACTGAACTTGTGTCACTGTATCCATTGTAACTGTCACAACAATAAGAAGACTTGTCCCTCCAAAGTAAAACGGCACAGCTGTTTTTGCAATCAATAATTCCGGCAAGACACAGATCGCGGCAAGATAAAGCGCACCAACTGCTGTTAAACGAGTTAAAACATGATCAAAATAATCTGCTGTATTTTTACCAGGCCTGATGCCAGGAACGAATCCACCATATTTTCTTAGGTTATCAGCTGTATCTTTTGGATTAAAAACAACAGCCGTGTAAAAGAAACAGAAGAAAATAATCATAAATGTATAAACAGCGATATAAAGAGGCTTACCATGCGCCAACATTTGTGTTGTTTGTTCAAGCCATGCAGGCCCTTGACCCGCTGTAAAATTAGCCAACGTCACAGGAAGCAGCAACAATGAACTTGCAAAAATTGGTGGAATAACACCAGCCGTATTTAATTTTAAAGGCATATGAGAACTGTTCCCACCAGCCATTTTATTCCCACTCACTTGTCTTTTAGGATATTGGACGATAACACGTCGCTGCGCACGCTCCATATAAACAATGAAGGCAATCACTGCAACAACCATAATACCTATAAACAACAAAAACCCTGATGAGATAGAGCCTGTTCTTGCCAACTCAAATGTCTGAGCCACACCCAATGGAAGATTGGCAACAATCCCCGCAAAGATAATCAAAGAAATTCCATTACCAATTCCGCGGTCCGTAATTTGTTCACCTAACCACATGAGAAAAACAGTTCCGCCAACCAGCGTTATCACTGTTGTCAGTCTAAACATAAACCCAGGATCAATAACGGCTGATGCACCGGCACCACCTGTCATACCTTCCAAGCCAACCGCAATACCATATCCTTGAATCGCCGCGAGAAAAACAGTTCCGTAACGTGTGTATTGGTTTAATGTACGACGACCTGCTTCGCCTTCTTTTTTCAGTTGATCAATATGCGGTGAAACCACAGCCATCAACTGAACAATGATAGAAGCTGAAATATAGGGCATAATATTAAGTGCAAAGATTGTCATCCGGCTTAAGGCACCACCTGCAAGCATGTCAAACATGCCCAGAATACCACCTGCATTTTGTTGGAAGACTTGAGATAAAATCGTAGCATCAATACCAGGAAGAGGAACGTATGTCCCCAAACGGTAGACAATTAAAGCTCCTAATGTAAAAAGTATTCTTTTTTTAAGCTCAACAGCTTTTGAAAAAGCTGACGCACTAAATTGGCTTGCTAGCCGATCGGCAGATGACACTGTAACCCCCTCTTGAACAGATCAGAAGACTATTAAGGCGAATTAAGATGCCTTAGAAGCGGTTAGTGTAACCTTTCCACCAATTTTTTCAACAGCTTTAATTGCTGCCTCAGAAGCTGATGTCACTGTAATGTTCAAAGGATCCTTCAAATCGCCCTTTGCAAGCAAGCGAACTGGCGTTGAGCCTTTACCCACTAGACCAAGCGTTGAAAGTGTTTCTTCTGTCAAGTCACTTCCTTTTTTCAATGTACCTTTTTCAATAGCAGCCTGAAGACGACCCAGATTGATAACGCGATTTTCAACACGATTACGGCTGTTGAACCCACGCTTTGGAAGACGTTGGTATAAAGGCATTTGACCACCTTCAAAACCGTTCAATGAAACGCCTGAACGTGCTTTCTGTCCCTTATGACCGCGACCAGCAGTTTTACCCTTACCAGACCCAATACCTTGACCAAGACGTTTTTTCGCCTGGCGGGCGCCTTGATTATCTTTTAGTTCATTTAATTTCATTTTTATATCCCCTACTTGGATGCTCAATTAATCTTTACTGCAACCTATTTCTTTGCAGCAGTTTTTTTCTTTGGGGCAGCAGCCTTAGGTGCTGCAACACCTTCTTCAACCGTAATAAGATGGCCTACCTTCTTGATCATACCGCGAACAGCTGGCGTATCTTCCAAAATGCGGGAACGATTCATCTTATTTAAACCAAGACCAACCAATGTCGCTCTTTGATCTGCTTTACGTCCAATTGGACTTCCTGTTTGAGTAACCTTAATCATTTTTCTTAAGCCTCATCTTTTTTTGCTTGGTCAGTAGAGGATGTTTCAACAGCAACATCTCCACGACGCACAACAATATCACTTACTTTTTTACCACGGCGCGATGCCACAAGCTTTGGTGAGTTAATTGCCTTCAATGCTTCAAAAGTTGCCTTAACCATGTTGTAAGGGTTTGAAGAACCAATCGATTTAGCAACAACATCATGTACACCAAGTGCTTCAAAAATTGCACGCGTCGGACCACCGGCGATAATCCCTGTACCAACTGGTGCTGATCGAATAACAACGTGGCCTGCGCCAAACGACTTCTCAATATCATGATGAAGCGTACGGCCTTCACGTAAAGGAACACGAATCATCTTTTTCTTTGCTTGCTCTGAAGCTTTTCTCACAGCTTCTGGCACTTCTTTTGCTTTACCAGAACCGAAACCAACACGTCCCTTACCATCACCAACAACAACCAAAGCTGCAAAGCCGAAACGACGACCCCCTTTTACAACTTTAGCAACGCGATTAATGTGGACAAGCTTATCAATGTATTCTTGTTCCGTTTGTTCTTTTTTTGCACGAGCGTTTTTTGACATTTTTTATCCTCTACGATTAAAACTTAAGTCCAGCTTCGCGTGCACCATCGGCAACAGCCTTCACACGACCATGGAACAAATAACCACCGCGATCAAATACAACTTGATCGACACCTGCAGCAACTGCGCGCTTACCAATAAGTTTTCCAACTTCAGCAGCAGCATCCTTGTTGCTTTTAGATTTCAAAGACTTCAGTTCTTTATCAAGTGTTGAAGCCTGCGTAATAGTTACACCTTCAGCATCATTAATGACCTGCGCATAAATGTTTTGACCAGAACGAAAAACTGACAAACGAAGTTTACCTTTTGAACGTTGACGTAATGCGTAACGTGCTCTTCTTTTGCGTCTTGTAAATTTATCTCTAGATGAAACAGCCATTTTATTTCTTCTTTCCTTCTTTACGTTCTACATACTCATCTTCATAACGAACACCCTTACCTTTATAAGGCTCTGGCTTACGGTATGAACGAATTTTAGCAGCAACAGCTCCGACAAGCTGCTTATCAATACCGCTAACAACAACAGTTGTTTGGTCTTCACAAGTAATTTTAATGCCGTCTGGAATTTCATGGTTAATATCGTGGCTATAGCCCAGCTGCAAAACCAGTGTTTTACCCTGAACATTAGCGCGATAACCAACACCAATAAGCTTCAATCTGCGTGAAAAACCTTCAGACACACCCGTCATCATGTTCATGATGTTTCTTTGTGTTGTTCCCCACATAAGCTTTGCTTCACGCGAATTATCATTCGGCGTTACAGACAAAAGACTCTCTTGAACTTTAACTTCAACAAGATTTGTCAAAGGCATTGAAAGTTCACCCTGCTTACCTTTAACTGTTACGGCACCATTAGCAACGGCGACATCAACACCTTCTGGAATCTGAGCAGGTTTCTTACCAATACGAGACATTTTTTTATCCTTTTTACTTTACAATTATCTTCTACTTATTAGAAGACAGTACAAATAACCTCACCACCAACTTTTGACTGGCGCGCTTCAAAATCAGACATCACACCTTTCGATGTCGAAAGAATAGAGATACCTAAACCATTGTGAACACGTGGCATATCTGAAACATTTGAGTATACGCGACGACCAGGCTTTGACACACGATCAATCTCTTGAATAACCGCATCACCTTCAAAATACTTCAGTTCAACAACCAGATTAGAAATACCCTTACGGACTTCCTCTGTTTTGTGACCAACAATATATCCTTCTCTTTGAAGAACATCTAAAATGTTAGCATGTCTCTTAGACGCTGGCACAGAGACAGTTTTTTTACCTGCTCTTTGACCGTTTCTAATTCTCGTCAACATATCCGCAATAGGATCTGTCATCATGGCTTTATTCTCCTTATTACCAGCTTGATTTCTTTAAACCAGGGACCAATCCCTGAGAACCTAATTCACGCAACATAATACGTGAAATACCAAATCTTCTAATGTTACCTCTTGAACGTCCTGTCAAGAAACAACGATTGCGCACACGAGATGCTGCTGTATCGCGCGGCATCTTTGTAAGCTTGTCTTGCAACTCTTGTCTTTCAGCCCAAGAAAGGTCTTTGTTTTTCAACAGTTTCTTAATCTCTTGTCTTTTTGCCATACCACTTGGCAAATCAGACATTGCTTTACGCTTTAGATTCTTTTTGATTGAACTTTTTTTAGCCATTTGACCCTCTCTAGCTCTTCTTAAAAGGCATGTTAAATTTAGAAAGCAACGCTTTTGCTTCCTCATCTGTTTTCGCAGTTGTGACAAAGATAATGTCCATTCCACGAATTGAATCCACTTGGTCATAACTAATTTCTGGGAAGATCAACTGCTCTTTAATACCCATTGCATAGTTACCGTTACCATCAAAGCTTTTACCTGAAATACCTCGGAAGTCACGAATACGTGGCATCGCAACATTAACCAAACGATCCAAAAATTCGTACATACGCTGACGACGCAATGTAACCTTACATCCAATCGGCATTTCTTCACGAATCTTAAATCCAGCAATCGCCTTTTTTGCTTTTGTTACGACAGGCTTTTGGCCCGAAATAAGTGTCATATCTTTAACAGCAGACTCAACTTTTTTCTTATCTTTAGAGCCCTCACCAACACCCATATTGATGACGATCTTCTCAAGCTTTGGCACTTCCATAATATTTTTGTAGCCAAGCTCTTTCATCAAAGCGTGCTTAATTTCTTTGTTATATAATTCAGCTAAACGCGTCATTTTTAGTTATCTCCTACTGCCTTAATGATTTCACCAGACTTCTTAGCGAATCTTACCTTTGTGCCGTCTTCCAAAGACTTAAATCCGATACGTGTTGCATCGCCAGACTTTGGGTCAACGTGAGAAAGGTTTGAAACGTGAAGCGCAGCTTCTTTGTTTACAATTCCACCAGCCTGCATTTGTGATGGACGCATATGGCGCTTAACCATATTAACACCCTGTACAAGAGCACGCTCACCTTTATCAAGCATTTTTAAGATCGCGCCCTTCTTACCTTTATCTTTACCAGTAAGAATGATGACTTCGTCACCTTTTCTAAATTTTGCAGCCATTTTCTTAAAACCTCTCTTACAATACTTCAGGAGCTAGAGATACGATTTTCATGAATCCTTGTCCACGAAGCTCTCTCGCAACCGGACCAAAAACACGTGTACCCACAGGCTCATTATTATTACCTAACAAAACAACGGCATTCTTATCGAATCGAATCGCGCTTCCGTCTGGACGCTTCACACCATATGCCGTACGAACGATCACAGCGCGACGCACATCACCTTTTTTCACCTTGCCGCGTGGCATTGCTTTTTTAATAGAGACAACGATAACGTCACCGATATTAGCGGAACGTCTTTTTGAACCACCCAAAACCTTGATACACTGAACTTCTTGTGCACCTGAGTTATCTGCGACACCGAGTCTTGTTTCTGCTATAATCATTTCTCAAATCCTTTGACTTAAACTTTTTCTATAACTGTCCATGTCTTTCTTTTTGAGATCGGACGACACTCTTGAATACGCACAATGTCTCCCTTTTTGATCTCATTTTTTTCATCATGAGCAGTAAATTTTTTAGACTTCTTAACAAACTTTTTATATTTAGGGTGCATCACACGACGCTCAACAAGAACAACAACTGTTTTGTCCCCGCTATCACTTACGACATCACCTTGCAAAATACGTTTTGGCATTACTTATCTCCCTCATCGGATTTTTTCTTAGGGGCTGCTTTTTTCGCAGGCGCCTTCTTCGTTGTTGCTTTCTTTGCAGCTGTTTTTTCTTCTGCCGCAGCTTTTTTAGGAGCAGCCTTTTTAACGGGCTTCTTCTTAGGAGCGGCTTTTGGAACAACAATGCCTTTTTTCTTTTCAGTCAAAATTGTTTTGATAGACGCAATCGCACGACGCACTTGACGCGTACGAGATGTATTCTCAAGTTGACCACTTGCCATTTGGAAGCGAAGATTGAATTGTTCTTTTTTCAAAGAAAGCAACTCAGCCTGCAACTCGTCTTCCGTTTTTAATCTTAAATCAACGGCTTTCATTTTAACTATCTCCCTCACCAATACGGCTTACGAATTTAACCTTGTTCGGAAGCTTCGCAGCAGCAAGCTCAACCGCTTTTTCTGCTTTTTCACGCGAAACGCCACCAATTTCAAACATAATACGACCTGGCTTCACGCGACATGCCCAATATTCCGGGGACCCTTTACCTTTACCTTGGCGAACCTCAGCAGGCTTTTGAGAAACAGGAACATCTGGAAAGATGCGGATCCAAATACGACCTTCACGCTTCAAGTAACGTGTCATTGCGCGCCTTGCAGATTCAATCTGACGTGCCGTGATACGCTCTGGAGACAAAGCTTTCATGCCAAAAGCACCAAAGTTAAGGCTTGTCCCACCTTTTGCATTACCGTGGATACGACCTTTAAATGCTTTTCTAAATTTTGTTTTCTTCGGACTTAACATTTTTAAAAAACCTCAATTTATTAACTTGCCAACGCTTAATTTGCTGGCACCTGTGTATTCACACTACGACCACCTTGTTGCTCAATAATTCTTTTTTCTTGAGCCATTGGATCATGAGCCAAAATTTCGCCCTTAAAGACCCAAACCTTAATGCCAACAATACCATACGTCGTTGCAGCTTCAGCGATACCGTAATCAACATCAGCACGCAATGTGTGCAATGGCACACGACCTTCACGATACCATTCAGTACGTGCGATTTCTGCGCCACCCAAACGACCAGCACAATTAATACGAACACCTTCAGCGCCCGTACGCATTGCAGACTGAACAGCTCTTTTCATCGCACGACGGAATCCAACGCGACGCTCTAATTGCTGCGCAATACCTGCGGCAATTAAAGTTGCATCGATCTCTGGCTTACGAATCTCAACAATATTAAGGTGAACTTCAGAGTTTGTTTTCTTTTCTAATTCTTTTTTCAAACCCTCAATATCAGCACCTTTTTTACCAATAACAACACCTGGACGCGCTGTGTGAATTGTGACCTTTGCACGCTTTGCAGGGCGCTCAATAATGATACGACTTACGCCAGCACCTTTAAGTCTTTTCTTCAAGAATTCACGCAATTCCAAATCTTGGGCGAGAAGATTAGCATAATTTTTGCCCGCGTACCAGCGAGAATCCCAATTTCTGTTAATTCCCAGACGAAGACCAATTGGATTAACTTTTTGACCCATTATGCATTCCCTTCTTTTGCATCAGCTTCAACAACTTCTTCATACTCTTTCACAACAATACGCATTTGAGAAAAAGGCTTCAAAATACGTGCTCCACGACCACGTGCACGTGCACGAAAACGCTTCATCACCAAACCCTTACCAACAGTCGCCTCTTTAATATACAGGCGGTCAATATCAAGACCGTGATTATTTTCTGCATTTGCAATTGCAGACTCAAGAAGCTTTTTAACATCTTTCGCAGGACGCTTCGTTGAAAAGGTCAATTCAGCCAAAGCATGGCCAACAGACTTACCACGAATCAACTGCGCCAAAAGATTTAACTTTTGAGGAGAACCGCGATGCTGCTTTAAAACAGCAAAGGCCTCGTTATCCGCAACTCTTCTAGGATTAGATTTCTTACCCATTTCTCACTATCCTCTTTTTGCTTTTTTATCAGCACCATGACCGTGATATGTGCGTGTTGGCGAAAACTCACCAAACTTATGCCCAATCATATGCTCCGTCACAAGAACCGGTATAAATTTATGACCGTTATGTACGCCAAATGTTACGTTAACAAACTGCGGCATAATCGTCGAACGACGTGACCAAGTTTTAACGATTTCCTTACGACCTGATTCAACGAGCTTATCTGCCTTCTTAAGCAAATAGCCATCAACAAAAGGTCCTTTCCAAACTGAACGAGTCACTTATCTTCTCCTAAATTACGGTTTACGACGACGAATAATATATTTATCCGTTCTTCTGTTACTTCTTGTACGCGCACCCTTTGTTGGCTTACCCCAAGGTGTACAAGGATGACGACCACCGGAAGTCTTCCCTTCACCACCACCCATTGGATGATCAACTGGGTTCATCGCTACACCACGAACCTTCGGACGCTTACCTAACCACCTGCTACGACCAGCCTTACCAATCACAACATTTTGATGATCTGCATTTGAAACAGCACCAACAGTTGCCATGCACTCAGCCGACACAACACGAAGTTCACCAGAACTCAACTTAAGCTGTGCATTTGGACCATCACGACCAACCAACTGGATATAAGCACCAGCAGACCTTGCCATCTGACCACCTTTTGCAGGCTTCATTTCAACATTGTGTACAATCGTACCAATAGGAATGTTCTTCAAAGGCATCGCATTTCCAGGCTTAACATCAGCCTTCTCTGCAGCAATAACTTTATCGCCGACCTTCAAGCGCTGAGGTGCCAAGATGTAAGACAACTCACCATCTTCATATTTAATTAAAGCAATGAAAGAAGTACGATTAGGATCGTACTCAATACGCTCAACCACTCCAACAGCGTCAAACTTATTACGCTTAAAATCAATAATACGATAACGACGCTTATGCCCACCACCACGATGACGAGATGTTATACGCCCATTATTATTACGACCACCTGACTTACTTAGGCCAAACACCAAAGATTTCTCAGGACCACCCTTCCAAAGCTCACTCTTATCAACAAGAACTAGCTGTCTTTGGGCCGGTGTAATCGGTTTATATTTCTTTAAAGCCATTTTCTTAATACCTCAAAATCTTTTTTATACTTGCGACGTCATATCAATTGTTTGACCTTCTTCAAGCGTAACGATCGCTTTTTTCAAGTCACTACGACGACCACGAATGCCACGGAATACTTTACTCTTACCTTTAAGAATCAATGTATTCACAGACTTCACTTTCACACCAAAAATACCCTCAACAGCAGCCTTGATCTCAGGCTTTGTTGAAGACTTGTCAACCTTAAAGGTGACTTGATTATGTTCAGAGCCACGCGTTGATTTCTCTGTTACCAACGGAGAACGAACAACGTTATAAAGTGCTTCTTTAACTGCGTCTTTTTTTGCTGCCATCTTTATTTCTTATCCTCGCTGAATCTTGCTTCCAAAGCAGCCAAAGCCTCTTTTGTCAGCATTAATTTTTCACGTCTCATAATGTCATAAACATTTGCACCTTGAATTGGCAAAACATCAATATTAGCAATGTTCGATGCAGCCTTTGCGAAAGACTGTGTTACCTCTGAGCCATCAATAACCAAAAGGGAAGTAATACCAGAAGCGTTCAAAGTATTAGTGAGTGATTTTGTTTTTGAACCCTTAACATCTAAACTGTCAACAACAATCAAATCACCTGATTTTTGCTTTTCTGAAAGCGCCATCTTCAATCCTAGAACGCGAACCTTTTTAGGTAAACTATACGCATGAGACCTTGGTAAAGGGCCGTGCATTGTCGCACCACCACGCATTTGCGGGGAACGCAAGCTACCTTGACGGGCCTTACCTGTTCCTTTTTGCTTATGCGGCTTCGCAGATGTTCCACGAATATCCTGAATACGCTTTGTACTATGCGTTCCAGCCTGTCTTTTTGCCAGCTGCCAATTCACGACACGGTGCAAAATATCAGCACGCGGCTCAACAGCAAAGATTGAATCTTTTAGATCAACCTTACCAGCTTCTTTATTCTCAAGTGTTTTAACTGTTACTTGCATTTTAACCTCTAATTATTCTTGTGTTTGTTCAGCAGCCTCAGAAGAAACTTCTTCTTTTGGCGCATCAGCTTTCGCTGCCGATTTTAGCGCTGCAGGAAAAGGAAGCCCTTCAGGCATCATTTTCTTAATCGCATCTTTTATCAACACATAACCGCCTCTTGATCCAGGCACAGCACCCTTTACAAAAACAAGACCCTTATCTGTATCTGTCTTAACAACCTGAAGGTTTTGAACAGTCACGCGCTTTGCGCCCATGTGACCAGCCATTTTCTTACCCTTAAAAACCTTACCAGGATCTTGACATTGACCCGTTGAACCATGTGCTCTGTGTGAAATAGAAACACCATGTGACGCCTCAAGACCAGCAAAGTTGTGACGCTTCATTGCACCCGCAAAACCTTTACCAATTGACGTACCAACAACATCAACGAACTGACCATCAACAAAGTGATCAACTGTAATTTCTTCACCAACAGTAACAAGAGCGTCTGCACTTACGCGAAACTCAACTGTTTTTTTCTTTGGCTCAACCTTCGCTTTTGCATAACTTCCACGCACAGCTTTAGAAATATTTTTTGTTTTTGCCTTGCCAACACCAACCTGAACAGCTGTATAGCCGTTTTTTTCTTCTGTCTTTACATCAACAACCTGACAGCCATCGACATGCAAAACAGTCACAGGAATATGGCGACCCGCTTGATCAAAAACGCGTGTCATTCCAAGTTTTTCAGCAATTAATCCCGTACGCATCATTTTCTCCACCTAAATCTCTTATGCAACCGCTGCTGTCATCAGCTTGATTTCAACATCAACACCAGCCGCCAAGTCTAACTTCATCAACGCGTCAACTGTCTGAGGCGTTGGCTCAACGATATCCAATAATCTCTTATGCGTTCTAATTTCGAACTGCTCACGAGACTTCTTATTCACATGAGGTGAACGAAGAACTGTGAATCTTTCGAATCTCGTTGGCAAAGGGATTGGGCCCTTTACTTTCGCACCAGTTCTTTTCGCAGTACTGACAATCTCATTCGTAGACTGGTCGAGAACACGGTGATCAAAAGCTTTCAATCGGATTCTTATATTTTGGTTTTCCATATTTTTAAACCTTTACCTTCATCAACTCAAATTTAACTATTCAATAATTTTAGAGACGACCCCTGCACCGACGGTACGGCCACCTTCACGAATCGCAAAGCGTAAACCTTCATCCATCGCAATCGGCGCACCCAATGTCACAGACATCTTAATGTTATCACCAGGCATAACCATCTCAACACCATCAGGCAACACAACATCACCCGTCACATCCGTCGTACGGAAGTAAAACTGTGGACGATAACCACTAAAAAATGGTGTATGACGACCACCTTCTTCTTTCGTCAAAATATAAGCCTCAGCTTCAAACTTCGTATGAGGCTTAATCGAACCAGGCGCACACAACACCTGACCACGCTCAACATCCTCACGCTTCAAACCACGAAGCAAAGCACCTACATTATCGCCAGCCTCACCACTATCAAGAAGCTTACGGAACATCTCAACACCTGTAATCGTCGTCTTCTGTGTATCACGAATACCAACAATCTCAATCTCGTCACCAACGTTCACAACACCCTGCTCAATACGACCCGTCGTCACTGTACCACGACCAGAAATACTAAACACATCCTCAATCGGCATCAAAAATGGCTTGTCCTTCGGACGATTAGGCTCAGGAATATAAGTATCAACAGCATCCATCAATTCCATAATCTTCTTCGAACCAATCTCCTCATCACGACCCTCAAGGGCAGCCAAAGCTGAACCAGCAATAATCGGAATATCGTCGCCAGGAAAATCATAAGAACTTAAAAGCTCACGAACTTCAAGCTCAACCAACTCTAACAACTCAGCATCATCAACCATGTCAACTTTGTTCAAAAAGACAACCAAAGCAGGAACACCAACCTGACGCGCCAACAAAATATGCTCACGTGTCTGTGGCATAGGACCATCAGCAGCGTTCACAACCAAAATCGCACCATCCATCTGAGCAGCACCAGTAATCATGTTCTTCACATAATCAGCGTGACCAGGACAATCAACGTGCGCATAGTGACGATTCGCAGTCTCATACTCAATATGAGCAGCACTAATCGTAATACCACGCTCCTTCTCCTCAGGAGCCTTATCAATACCATCAAAATCAACCTTCGCAGCCAAACCAGCATCACTCAATACACGACTAATCGCAGCCGTCAAAGTCGTCTTACCGTGATCAACGTGACCAATCGTCCCAACATTCACATGTGGCTTATTACGCTCAAACTTCTCTTTAGACATCTTTTAACTCCTTTAAGCTACTTTTTCAGCAATCTCGTCCGCTACGTTCTGAGGGACTTGTGCATATTTTTCAAAAACCATTGTGTACTGCGCGCGCCCTTGAGAAAGAGAACGCAAATTGTTCACATAACCAAACATATTCGCAAGCGGCACTTCCGCAGAAATAACTTTTGCATTTCCACGTGTGTCCATATCTGACACTTGACCACGACGAGAGTTCAAATCACCAATAATATCGCCTGTGTAATCTTCTGGTGTCACCACTTCAACCTTCATGATTGGCTCAAGAAGAACAGGGCCTGACTTTCTTGCGCCTTCTCTAAAAGCAGCACGGCCAGCAATTTCAAAAGCCATCACAGATGAATCAACATCATGATAAGCACCATCGACCAAAGTTGCTTTAAAGTTAATCAACGGGAAGCCAGCAATAATACCGTTTTCAGCAGCTGTCTTCAGACCTTTTTCAACACCTGGGATATATTCACGCGGAACATTACCACCAACAATCTTGCTTTCAAACTCAAAACCAGTTTCAGAAACATGCGGCTCGAACTCAATCTTAACACGCGCAAACTGACCAGAACCACCAGACTGCTTTTTGTGTGTGTAATCAATTTCAGCAGCTTGTGTAATTGTTTCACGGTAAGCAACTTGTGGCGCACCAACATTTGCATCAACACCAAACTCACGCTTCATACGATCAACAAGGATTTCAAGGTGAAGCTCACCCATACCCTTAATAACAGTCTGCCCACTCTCAGGATCAGATGTTACACGGAAAGAAGGATCTTCGGCTGCCAAACGACCCAAAGCAATCCCCATTTTCTCTTGGTCAGCTTTTGTTTTAGGCTCAACAGCAACTTCAATAACAGGATCAGGAAATTCCATACGCTCCAGAATAATTGGCTTGATTGAATCACAAAGCGTATCACCTGTTCTTGTATTCTTAAGGCCCGCAATCGCAATAATGTCACCGGCACGCGCTGTTTTAATATCCTCACGGCTGTTTGCATGCATTTCCAACATACGACCAACACGCTCTTTATTATCAGCAACAGAATTCATCACATATGATCCAGCCTCTAATACGCCTGAATAAACACGCGCAAAAGTCAAAGAACCAACAAACGGATCTGTCATAATTTTAAAGGCCAACGCAGAGAAAGGCGCGTCATCAGATGTCGGACGCGTATCTTCTTCTTCGCTATTCATCTTGACACCCTTAACATCCTCAATATCAAGAGGTGAAGGCATGTAATCAACAACCGCATCAAGAAGAGGCTGAACACCCTTGTTCTTGAAAGCAGTCCCACAAAGAACAGGCACAAACATGTTGCCAATTGTACCTTTGCGGATGCATTTTTTAAGCACTTCAACACTTGGCTCTTCACCACCAAGATATGCTTCCATCGCAGCGTCATCCATTTCGACAGCCGCCTCAACAAGACGCTCACGATATTCAGCAGCTTTTTCTTGTAAATCAGCAGGAATATCATTCACTTCAAATTTTGCGCCCAAAGACTCTTCAAGCCACTTAACCTCTTTCATCTCAACAAGATCAATCAAGCCCGTATACTCTGCTTCAGCACCGACAGGCAACTGCAACACCAAAGGCGTCGCACCCAAGCGATCAATAATCATATCAACACAACGATAAAAGTCTGCACCCATACGATCCATCTTGTTCACGAAACACATACGTGGAACACCATACTTATCAGCCTGACGCCAAACAGTTTCAGACTGAGGCTCAACACCCGCAACAGAATCAAAAACAGCAACCGCACCATCTAGAACACGCAAAGAACGCTCAACCTCAATCGTGAAGTCAACGTGACCAGGCGTATCAATAATGTTAATGCGGTGATCATTCCAAAAACAAGTTGTTGCAGCAGACGTAATTGTAATACCACGTTCTTGCTCTTGCTCCATCCAATCCATCGTTGCAGCACCATCATGCACTTCACCGATTTTATGCGAACGACCTGTGTAATAAAGAATACGCTCAGTCGTTGTTGTTTTACCAGCATCAATGTGCGCCATAATTCCAATATTACGATATCTATCTAATGGTGTTTTACGACTCATTTTTTCCTATCCCTTAAAACTTATAGTGAGCAAACGCACGGTTTGCTTCAGCCATTTTGTGTGTGTCTTCACGCTTTTTAAATGCACCGCCGCGCTTGTTGAAAGCATCCATAAGCTCTTTCGCCATACGCTCAGTCATTGTTTTTTCGCCACGCTTGCGCGCAAAGCCAATAATCCATTTCATTGCCAATGCTGTCGCACGTGTCGCACGCACCTCAACAGGCACCTGATATGTTGCACCACCAACACGACGAGAACGAACCTCAACAGTTGGCATAATGTTTTCCAAAGCTTGGTGGAAGTAAGCCAAAGGCTCTTCCTTTGTTTGTTTTGCTATCTCATCAAAAGCACCATAAACGATTTTCTCAGAAACAGACTTTTTGCCATCCAACATGACTTTGTTGATGAACATAGCTAGCTTTTTATCGCTATATTTTGCATCAGGCAAAATGGGTAATTTTTTAGGTCTTCTACGACGCATCTCTCAACTCCACCTATTTAGGTCTTTTCGCACCATACTTTGAACGACGCTGACGACGATCGCCCACGCCTTGCGTATCCAAAGTACCACGAATAATATGATAACGAACACCAGGCAAATCCTTCACACGACCACCGCGAATCATCACGACAGAGTGCTCCTGAAGGTTATGCCCCTCACCTGGAATATATCCAGTCACCTCAAAACCACTTGTTAAACGAATACGTGCAACCTTACGCAAGGCCGAGTTTGGCTTCTTTGGCGTTGTTGTATAAACACGTGTACAAACACCACGACGCTGTGGACAAGCTTTAAGCGCGGGCACTTTATTTCTTTTAGCAGGGACTTTTCTACCCTTACGGACAAGTTGGTTAATTGTTGGCATCAAACATTCCTTAAATTTTAAGCAACAAAATGCCTGACCGGATAAACCGAAAGCCAAGCAAATTTAAATCAATAGATTTCAAAAAACTAAATCTTAGCAAGGCTTTTACACCTCACAAACCCCAATTGGGAAGGCGGATACTAGTGTTTTCATACCCCCCTGTCAAGCGCAAAGATGCATTTTTTTTCCGATTTCACGATCTAGTAGGTAATTTCTGCCGAATGACTATTTGTAGGCAGGATATAAGTCGATCACTTGCACAACTTGTCATCACCCAAGAAATCATTTATAATCAAGATCTAGAAATGAATGAAAAGTAAGATGAATGACTGATAAAAAAATCCTCGACATCCTGCTTGAAAAGGCATCCATCACAGAATTCTCCTGGCACAAAAAGAAATACGGCAAGACGACTTCGGAACAAGCCTATTACTATGTTAAGGGCATATACGACAATATCGACACCCCTAAACAAAAAAAAGAAGGCATCTCCATTGAGAAAGCTTACGACCAAAAAGTCCTGCAAGCCGAGCGAGACATCAAAAGAGAAGGCCTCAAAAAAACACTTGAGACGATGCCCTATCTGGAGAAATTAAAATTATTACAGGAATTTCCAAACCCTGAAGATCTCTTTAAATGGGATAAGGAAAAAAAACAAATGGTGGCCATTGAAGGAAAAAGAGGCCGATCTATTTATCCTGACTATCTTGATTTATACAACGCCCTGATTAACAGTATCGAGCCCCCTGAAGGTTACAATGACTGGAAATCAAAAACACAACAAAAGATTAATGCAGACATTCAAAATGATCCTTTGTTGAAAGAACTTGTCCCAAACTTTGAAAGCCTTCCTGCGCCGCTTCGTTTTAATATCGCACAAAGCTATGCAAACATAAGGATCGGACATGTAAACCCTGATGCAACGATCCCTGTCTTGCTTGACCCTCTCTTGGCGATTGGAAAAGGTAAGCTGTCAACAGCAATGGCATATTATGATATTACAAGGCAGCAAATTGTTTTTTCCAGAGAACTCATTGCAACTCAAGATACAAATTATTTCTTTGCAACAGCTTTTGAAGAAGCCGAACATGCCTCGCAATTCCAACTTATTCAGTGGGGCAAACAACATGCAGAAAATGAGAATTTAAGCGAAGAAGAAAAAACAAAGCTCTACGCAGCTGCCCTTCTGGAAGAAAGTAGAAATAAATACCTCTTCAACAAAGATATATTCTGGAACAACAGGCAGTATTTCAGCGATTATAGCCGAGACGGGTTACAAGAAGAGATTCTGCGAGATATCACAGTCCAAACTGATTTTGGATACAGAAATAATTTTATAGAAAAAAATGCGAAAAATGCTGCGGATGAGAATCTAGAATTTTTTACAACGTTCAAAGCAACCTCAAAACTGACAGATCAAATCAGCTCCAGCACTGCACAACAATGTCAAGAAACACTAGAGGGTCAGGCCTATCTGGCAGACCACATTGAGTACGCTGTTTTTTTCAAAACGCTTGGCTCCATAAATATTTTCAAAGAATTCATAGGTAAAAGCACCAGAGAGGATCGTCTGCAGTTTCTCAAAGACCACTTCATAGAATATGGTGAACTGGGTTCAGAAGATCTTGAGCTGCTGGAACTGGATATGAAGGTCTACGGAGAGATATACGATAAATGCTCATCTATGGAAGGGCTAACGATTGCCGAAAAAATGGAAAAAGCCTCTGAATATATTCTCATGAATGTAGAAAACGAGCCCAAAATAGAAGGATTAAATGAAGAGAACCAAGATATTTTTAGATCCATCACTGCTGTTTTTTCACAAATTTCTTCTGATGTGCTAAAAAGTGATATTATTTTAAGAAACGGATCTGTCATCACTAATTCGTGGGACTTACAAACACTTAAAGACATGGCGCGTCTTGACCAGAAAACACAAGTTTTCTGGAACGCAAAGGAGAAACTAGATGATGAAATTGATTACCTTACATACAGAAATGAAAGCCATCACTTTTACTATGTCAGCTTTTTTCCCGATCGGATTGAAGAAGCATTAGGTGATAAGTCATCTAAAATTCTGACCCAGGAACAAACAGAAGCCTTACAAGCCTTCGCAGAAAAAGTCAGAAATGTTTCCCCAGAGTTATCACAAGAATATATTGATAATTTGAAAGAATTACAGGGCGACTTCCAAAAATTCTATGACAGTCTTTCCGAAGAACAAAAAACGAAACTGAAAGACGTTGATAAAAGGGGGTTTCCGACAAAGCTTGGCAGGACAATCAATGACTTTGCGAAGGATATAGAGCCAACAATAAAGTACTCAGAAGACCAACTGAGGTTCGTTCAACGTTACATAAACAGATTTGAAGAAGTAAGCACAGAACTCATTGAGATACTGAGAAAAACCGTTGAAAACTGGTCAAACACACAAAGCTTACAAGAGACGCTGCAAAACAACGCCTCTCCAGAACAGGACAGTCAGGGCCAAATTGATCCCTCTATGCTAAGAATCCGTGAAGGATTATTCAATAATCGTTAAGATGACACGACTTTACTTATCTGACCATTTCTCACGTTGTTTTTTCAAGCTGTCAGCAATCAAGAATGCGACCTCTAGAGCTTGGTTCGCATTCAAGCGTGGGTCACAATGTGTGTGATAACGACTAGAGAGGTCTTCTTCGGTAATATTATGTGAGCCGCCCAAGCACTCTGTCACATCTTGCCCTGTCATTTCGACATGGATACCGCCTGCATAGGTCCCTTCAGCTGCATGCACAGCGAAAAATTCCTCTATCTCTGTGAGGATACGATCAACAGGTCGTGTCTTATAACCATTATCAGACTTAATTGTGTTCCCATGCATTGGGTCACAACTCCAAACAACTTTAGCACCTTCTGATTCAACTGCGCGCACAAGATCTGGAAGGTTTTTTTCAACATTACCAGCACCCATGCGTGAAATAAGGGTAATTCGTCCTGCTTCATTTTCTGGGTTTAGTGTCGCGAGAAGTTTTTTCAAGTCATCTGTTGGCATCCCAGGGCCAACTTTAATACCTATAGGGTTTTTTACGCCACGCAAAAACTCAACATGTGCCTCGTCAGGATTGCGTGTACGATTCCCAATCCAAAGCATATGTGCCGAGCAATCGTACCAGTCACCTGTTGTACTGTCATTACGCGTCAAGCCTTCTTCATACTGCAAAAGAAGCGCTTCGTGTGATGTATAAAATTCAGTTTCACGCAGCTGTGGTATTGTTTCAGACGTCAAACCACATGCCTCCATAAATTGAAGGCACTGCGTAATCCGAGCTGAAAGCTCACTATATTTTTCTGCTTGCGGAGAGTCATCAACAAAGTCCAACACCCAACGGTGAAGACGATGCAAATCAGCGTAGCCACCCGTCGCGAAGGCGCGCAACAGGTTTAGCGTTGAGGCAGATTGATGATAAACGTCGACCATGCGTGCGGGATCAGGAAGGCGTGCAGCATCAGAGAAGTCCATTCCATTCACCATATCACCGCGATAACTTGGCAGCGTCACATCACCTTGCGTCTCAATGTCGGAAGATCTTGGTTTTGCAAACTGGCCCGCAATACGCCCCACCTTTACAACAGGAACGCCACCAGAAAAAGTCATCACAATTGCCATCTGTAAAAGAACACGAAAAGTATCGCGAATATTTCTGGCATTAAATTCCGCAAAGCTTTCTGCACAATCACCACCCTGCAATAGGAACGCTTGTCCTGCAGATACTTTCGCCAAACGGCGCTTTAAACGGCGAACCTCGCCCGCAAAAACAAGTGGCGGAAAAGTATCCAACTTAGACTCTACAGCTTTCAAAGCATTTTCATCTTGATAAACAGGAACTTGTTGTACCTTTTTCCCTCGCCATGTCTTTTTATCCCAAGCCAGTGTTGCCATCTCATATTTCCTTGTATGTTTTTTAACACGAACACCTATGATAACTTGATCAAAGCGTTTTGCCTATGGCAAATTACTAAAAAGAAGAGAAGGATCAAATCAAAATGAGACTCATGCAGGTTATGGCAGGCGCACCGCATGGTGGTGCAGAGAATTTCTTTGAAAAGCTTTGTGTATCTTTGCATGAAAAAATGAATCAAAAAGTCGTCATTCGCAATGACTTTGGCCGCTATGAGCGACTTAGAAAGTCTGGTGTTGAACCTATACAACTTCCCTTCGGAGGCGTTTTTGATTTCAAGACATCAAAAGAACTTAAGAAGCTTGTTGAAGAATTTAAACCAGACATCGTTCTGACATGGATGAATCGCGCAACATCAAAGCTTCCTAAAGGAGATTTTATTCACGCAGCAAGGCTGGGCGGATATTATAATTTAAAATACTATCAAAACTGCCATCACCTAATCGGGAATACCAAAGACATTGTAAAGTGGCTTGGTGAGCAGGGCTGGGATCAGAACAGATCAAGCTATATCTCAAACTTTACCAACGAACATGACGAAGGCCATGCCTTAGAAAAAACAGACTTCGACACACCAAGCGACATGCCTGTTTTGCTTTGCTTAGGTAGGTTACATGAAAACAAAGCCTTTGACACGGCCATCCAAGCTCTTGCGACAACACCGCATTGTCATCTGTGGATCGCAGGCACTGGCCCCGAAGAAGAAAGCTTGAAAAAAATGACCGTGGAACTTGGCTTAAAGGAACGGATACGTTTCTTAGGGTGGCGAGAAGACACAGCAAACCTTATCAAAACAGCTGATTTGTTTTTGTGCCCATCACGTCATGAGCCTTTAGGGAATGTGATTCTAGAGGCATGGCATCATGAAACACCCATCATTGCTGCAAAATCACAAGGGCCATGCGAGCTGATCACACACGAAAAAAATGGTCTTTTATTTGAAATAGATGACGTACAAGGGTGCAGTAAGAATATTCAAAAAGCTCTAGACGACCTTAAAGCAATGAAAAAAATGGCTGCCGCAGGTAAAAAGGAATATAAAAAAAGCTTTAGTGAAGAAAAAATTATCTCTCAATATTTGGAGCTTTTTGAACGCTTATGCCAAGAAAAAACTGCGTAGACATTTCTTTTCAAAAATCATTTCACAGCCTAAAACCCATCTTTTTTATAGAAAAAGAAAGCGGTTGCTTTGCCAGTGACGATATCAACAAAACCTTACAAAGGTGCCCTTCAAACAAAATACGACAATCTGCATTTGATAGTTTTCTGCAAATAGGTTTTATCCCTTCTAATCTCACGTTTCTACAAAATGTGAGGCGCCTATACCCACAAGATCACATCAAAGTAACAACAAAAATAGAAATCTCGCAACTACAAGAGAAACCAAAAACACTCAAATCTATTTTAGAGGAATATGCAAAAAAAACACCGTTTATTTATGATGATAAAACAGCTGGAAGCAAGCGGCTAAAAGAACTTTTTCCTAAGCACCGCTGTGTTACCCCCCTATCAATCAACATCACTGACATTGAAAAAAATCTTCCCACATATATTAAAAAATCTTTTGTTCTTAATGGGCATTTTAAAAACTTCATTGATTTCTTGAGCTTTCAAGGGCAACCGCCAATGCTTTGTGGGCATGGGCATAGGTGGCTCCCCAAAAGCCAGTACATAAAAGGTATCTTGAACAACAAAAAGATTTTTAGAAAACCACCTTACGCATGGAATCAGAACTTTTACTTTGATCAAGAATACAACAAAACACGGCAGCTTTGCATGATTCATGACACATGTGCGAACCTGGAGGGTTATGATATCACTTTACCTTTTTTGCAAACCCAAGATTACGCCAAAGCACCTCCAGAACAAACGAACACATCTATCCTAAAAATATTCTTCGAGAAACACCAAAAAGAATTGTCTGATATTTTATACCTTCACCCTGGATTGCTAGAGTTCTTTTATGCACAAAGCATTCAACATATATTTTACAGAAAAAACACACCCAACAATGTACTTATAAAATGGCGTCTCTTACTTTATGCTTTGTGGTATCATAACTTTGTTATCAAAAGCAAAATGCATGACAGTATTTTCAAAACGCTTCAAGAGGTTACATGACAAAACTATATAAAACGATTGGACTGATGAGTGGCACATCAATGGATGGTGTTGATGCAGCGCTTATTACCACTGACGGCAAGGAAGTAATCAAGACACACGGGGCACTTACTATTCCTTATTCTGCTGGCTTTCGGAAAACATTACGTAAGTATCTTGGAAAAAAATCTGTTCCTCAGAATATTTCTCATGAAATAACACACGCTCACATCACAGCAATCAAAGAGTTGCTCAACCAAGAAAATTTAACCTCCAAAGAGATTGATTTGATCGGATTTCATGGACAAACAATTTACCACAACCCACAAGAAAAATGCTCAATACAAATAGGTGATCCAGACTTACTGGCCCAAGAAACAAGGATAGATGTTATCTTCAACTTAAGACAAGAAGATATAAAGCATGGAGGTCAGGGCGCACCGCTTGTCCCTGTTTTTCTAGCTGCTATAACAAACACACTTCAAGCGACTCTCCCTATTGCCTTTCTCAATATAGGTGGTGTTTCAAATATCACTTACGTAGACACTGACCAACAACTTATTGCTTTTGATATGGGGCCAGGAAATGCATTAATGGATGATTTTCTTTTCTCACGCACAGGAAAAGCTTTTGACAAAAACGGTCGGTGCGCTGCTCAAGGAAAGGCGCTACAAAGTAAAATAAGTCAATTCTTGGCAGACCCTTATTTTGATAAACCTACACCAAAATCCTTAGACCGCAATCATTTCTATAAAGCCTTAGAAAGTGTTGAAAATCTAGAAACAGAAGATGCGATGGCAACATTAAATCAAATGACTACACAATCTATTGTCAAGGGCTGTCAACACTTGCCAAAGATGCCTGCTTTATGGGTATTGTGTGGCGGCGGACGGAAAAACCTCACATTGCAAAAGAATCTAGAGCAAGAAATCACCAACGTCATTTCTGCTGAAGACATAGGGCTAGACGGCGACGCACTCGAAGCACAGGCATTTGGATACCTCGCCGTCCGCAGTATTTTGAATGAGCCTATTACATTTCCGTCGACAACTAACGTCGATCAGTCAAGATCTGGCGGTGAATTACATCCCTGGAACGCTTCTTGATTGGTGTCACTTTACGCTGTTTCTCACCGACATAAAGTTGTCTTGGGCGACCAATTCTTTTCGCAGGATCTTCATCCATTTCTTTCCACTGAGAAATCCATCCAACCGTTCTTGCTAGTGCAAAAAGAACTGTAAACATAGATGTTGGAAAACCAATAGCACGCAAAATAATTCCTGAGTAGAAGTCAACATTTGGATAAAGTTTCTTCTCGACAAAGAAATCATCAGATAATGCAATTCTTTCAAGCTCCATTGCAATCTCAAGATGTGGATCTTTAATCTTCAAAGATTTCAGAACATCTTTACAAGCTTTTTGCATAACAGCTGCACGTGGGTCATAGTTCTTATATACACGATGACCAAAGCCCATAAGGCGTGTTTCGCGGTTTTTCACTTTCTTAATGAAAGCAGAGATATTTTTCTTATCACCAATTTCTTCCAGCATATGAATAACTGCTTCATTCGCGCCGCCATGTGATGGACCCCAAAGAGAAGCAATACCCGCCGAAATACAGGCAAAGGGATTCGCATTCGAAGAGCCTGCTAAACGAACAGTTGACGTAGATGCATTTTGCTCATGATCAGCATGAAGAATAAATATTTTATCCATTGCCTTCGCAACAACAGGGTCAACTTTGTACTCTTCACAAGGTACAGCAAACATCATTTTCAAGAAGTTCGAAGAATAATCCAACGTATTGTCTGGATAAATAAATGGCTGCCCAATCGCGTATTTATAAGACATCGCGGCAATTGTTGGCATTTTCGCCATCAAGCGTATAGCTGTTAGCTCACGTTGATAGGGATCGTGAAAATCAACGCTGTCATGGTAAAATGCTGAAAGCGCGCCAACTGTCCCACACATAATAGCCATTGGGTGGGCATTTCTTGGAAAGCCTTGATAGAACTCTTTCAAACGCTCATGCACAAGCGTATGCATTGTCACCTCATGCTCAAACTGCTCTAACTCTGATTTATTCGGTAACTCGCCATAAAGCAAAAGAAAAGAAACTTCTAAAAACGATGCTTTTTCTGCTAGCTCATTAATGGGGTACCCACGATGCTGCAAAACTCCCTTATCGCCATCAATAAAAGTTATCTTCGAATCACAACTTGCCGTAGAGGTAAAGCTTGGATCGTAAAGAAAAGCATCTGTATCACCGTAAAATTTTCGCACATCAACAGCCCGTGGCCCCTGCGTTCCATGAAGAACAGGATATGTGTAAGATTTGCCGTTTGAATTATCAATGAGTGTAAAGCTGTCTTGCCCTGTTGGTGTTGGTAAAGATTTTTTAACCACAGGCTTTTTCGCCGCTGGCTTCTTAACAGCAACCTTTTTAGGTGCTACTACTTTCTTTTTGATGGGCGTTTTTTTCTTTGCTGTTACAGCTTTTTTAGGAGCAGTCTTTTTCACTGGCACCTTTTTCTTTGCTGTTACTTTCTTTTTTGTTGGTGTCTTCTTAGACTTTGATGTTGTCTTCTTTGCGGCAGCCATTATACCCTCCTAAAAATTTCTCCTACTAAAAAGATTACTTTTTTATCTATTGCAACGCAACATCAATCAAGAAATTAGAAAAAATATCAATATGTAAGACTGCCTCATGTGATAGGAAAGACGCAGAAAAGATACGAGTTTATCCCCCAAACAAAATATCAATCAAGTTCTGTATCGACTGGTGCGAGTTCGTCATTGAGAAAATGCTCAATTGCTCGCGTGTCTCAAGGGCCAATCTGTTTGCAGATTCTTCTTCTAAATCTGCCAGTGTCAGTTTATCGCCTGCTTCTTCATGCGTGTTGATCAAATCTTCTGTCAGCTCTAGGCGGGTTTGTAATAATGCAAAGTCCGTCGCAAAGCTGGCAGCAGTCGTGTCTATCCTGTTCAGGGCAGCGTCAAAGCTTGATATTGTGGCGTCTAAACCTGTAGAAGAAAAATCAATTGTACTGATACCAAGACTTCGTGTTCTGATATCAACAGATTCAATCGTATGTATGCTGTCATCAGAGAAAGCAACATCCAGATCTTCACTCGCGTTATTAATACCAGGCGCACCCACCTCATCCCAAAATGGGCTTGGAATACTCGCATTTTGAATTGTTCCGTGATTACCATTCCCAGAGACATCATTTACTGTCGTTCCTGCACCATCATCAAACGGCCAATGGCCATGCAGATTTAATGCAGGAATGGCACCATTCTTAAGGTTAAGAACCTCTGCGTCTGAGAAAGCTCTTGTATGCACGGTCGCGTCACTCACGCTTCCTTCATAATTGACACTACTGTTTCTGGCAAACCAAGAAACATTTGCTGTTGCAAGTGCTGGGTTGATAGATTTTTGCCCATCCAGCACACCGTCAACGTAAAGTCGTACTTCTGGCGATCCAGGTGTGGTTGCATTGTCAAAGGTCATTGCAACATGATGCCACTGCCCATCGTTAATAACTATACTTCCATATGTTGAATCAGGACCTCGAAGAACGCCGCCAGTGGTGATTCTAAGCTGTTCTCCTGCAGGAACTGTTCCAACAAATAAAATTTGTTCTGAGGATGATTTTGTTGTTCTAACCCACGCAGACACTGTCGTCTCTGCAATATCGCCTGTCGGTGGTAAAAACACCTGGTCGCCAACACCGTCAAGTGTCGCAACAATACCCTCTTCAACAAGCAAGTTTGTCCCATCTTTGTGCGTATCAGTAATAAGGTTGTTATACTCACCCAGCAGTTTATTAGCCTGCGCTTCTAGAACTGTTCTTTGCGCCGCACTTGCAGTGCGTGCCTCTTCGGCCAGGCCCTTGACCTGCTCAATGATAACACGACCACTGGTCAAACCATGCTGTGTTGCCTTCAACGTGCTGATCGCCTGATCAATATCGTCTTTGCGTTTCAGTAGGCTATCCGCCTTGTCATAAAGGCCCTTCGCTTTGAAGTACTCAACAGGACCATCCAGAATGTCGTTGACCTTCTTACCTGTCGCCAGGCGCTTCTCAACAGTCGCTGTCAGATCCTTGATCTGCTGATGGTTCAACAAACTGTTTCTCATCGCAGAGGTGAGCTTAATGTCATTGATCATGACCCACCTCCATATGTTGTCCCAACATCTCGCGATAAGATGATGATACGCCACGCGCTACGCGCTTCGGCTATGAGGGCGGAAGTGAGCTTAATGTCATTGATCATGACCCACCTCCAAACAAGATATCAATCAAGTTCTGTATTGATCGGTTTGAGTTCGTCATTGAGAAAATGCTCAATTGCTCACGTGTCTCAAGGGCCAATCTGTTAGCAGATTCTTCTTCTAAATCTGCCAGTGTCAGTTTGTCGCCGGCTTCTTCATGCGTGTTGATCAGATCTTCTGTCAACTCTAGGCGGGTTTGTAATAATGCAAAGTCTGTTGCAAAGCTGGCAGCAGTCGTGTCTATCCTATTCAGGGCAGCGTCAAGGTCTGCGATACTTTGTTCAATCGCACCTGTGCTTGAGAATGTGTATCCGAACAACCCTATTTGTTGTGTACGTATATCAACAGAGTCAATTGTATGAGATGTATCATCAGACAGCTCAATATTAAGGGAGGTTGCAAAGTCGCTTGTAGCATTCCCGTTATAGATCATATCTGCAGGATTAGGACTGATTTGGTTGGCAGTATTTCCATTACTTGATGTCAGCGTTGTTGGTAGAGGGTTCATCTCCCAAACATCACCATCAATATCAATTTCTGATAGAACACCATTAAAAGCGCGCGCGACTGATGTGAACTGGGCCGTCCCACCAAACATATCTGCAACTGTGTTTTGCAATCCACCATGTGCTTGTGTGTCTTGGTATAGCTGCGTGCCATCGGATGCTGTAATCGTTGCTGTGACATTAGGACCTACAACGTCAAAGCGTAATGTGAAATTACTAAGCGTCGTCAGGTTGAGCCCTGTTGGCGCGAATGCGGGGCCACTTGCCCATCTAAAGACAGGTTCGTTACCATTTAATCCGATCCAATAATTATCACTACCATTATAGTTTCCAATAATCGCGCTTTGTCCAGCATCGGAATATTCGACAACTTCAAACTGCGCATAACTCATCGTATCAACGCGGAACGAGTTGTTAAGTAAATAGTAGTCCGTTCCTGAGTTATCAAAGTTTACATAGAGGCTTTCGTTGATAAGCAGGTTCACACCGTCTTTGTTTGTGTCATAAATAAGGTCATCGTATTCCGCCAGCAGTTTATTAGCCTGCATCGCTAAAATAGCTCTCTGTGCGGCAGATGCAGTGCGTGCTTCTTCGGCCAGGCCCTTGACCTGCTCAATGATCATCCGACCATTTGTGATACCATGCTGTGTCGCCTTCAACGTGCTAATCGCCTGATCAATATCGTCTTTACGCCTCAACAATCCATCTGCTTTGTCATAAAGGCCCTTCGCTTTAAAGTACTCAACAGGACCGTCCAGAATGTCATTAACCTTCTTACCTGTCGCCAGGCGCTTCTCAACAGTCGCTGTCAGATCCTTGATCTGTTGATGGTTCAACAAACTGTTTTTCATCGCAGAGGTGAGCTTAATGTCATTGATCATGACTCACCTCCATATGTTGTCCCAACATCTCGCGATGAGATGATAATGTGCCACGCGCTACGCACTTCGGCTATGGGGGCAGTGTGCAGACACAAAACAGCACGCAGGAGCAAGCCCATGACATCTGCCATGTTCTCTTTCCTTCCAAACTGTCTTGCGCACATCTTCAGCACGTTATTCTCCATATAATTTGAACTTCAAAGCTCATAGAGCTTTGGATGCCAAATACGTGCCGAAGAAAGTTTATACAGAAAGAAACACGAGAAAATTCAACAACAAACTAATCGCTTGTTGCCACAAGGTAACGAAAAAGAAAAATGGATGATTATGGAATAACAGTTATTTGTAAGAAGCAATGTAGGTTATAAAGACGGCTACATGATTTTAATAGGGAATGACTTTGTCGGGATGATCACAAAAACTTGTGAAAGCATACTCTCTATAAAGCACAAAGTTGACTTTTTATGGTGGGCCCGGAGGGACTCGAACCCCCGACAACACCGTTATGAGCGGTGCGTTCTAACCAACTGAACTACGGGCCCGACGCTTTTCATTAGTTTTTGGTTATTTGATCTGGATATTATGCCCTTTTCAGCCTACAAATATCAATATGAAACCTTATTTTTCTTTTCTTTTGGTTATTTTTACACTTTGCGCTTGCGGAGACTTCCAGTCTGGACTTTACGCTTTTGACAAGGGCAACTGCTCAAAAGCCCGCCGTCTTTGGGAACCACTGGCAGAAAAAGGACAGCAAAACGCATCCTATTATTTAGGAGTCATGTATTTAAATGGATGCCCAGATATGATTCCCAACTATGTAAAAGCAGCAAAATGGCTAAAACAAGCAGCAAGCCATTATGATAAGGATGCTGCTTTTGCACTTTCAGAACTCTATTCTTTGATGTCTAAATCAAAGGAAAGCATCGCTTGGCTTAAAAAAGCGAGCGACTGGGGAGATGGATACGCTTCACGTGATTTAGCAGATTATTATGAGGAAGAAGGGAGAAAAGAAAAGGCAAAAACATATTATATAAAAGCTGTTAAGCAAGGTCTCGTTGAATTTTCATATGCAGATAAAGGAGAAGAAACAATAGATATGATTTATAAAATGAATCGCCGCAAGGAATTACTACAAAGCCATCACTAACGACCTAAAGACATCTCCACGATGCTCAAAACTCTCAAATTGATCAAAAGAAGAACATGCCGGGGACAATAATACATTCCCTTCTTTGACCTCTTTGTGTGCCATGAGAAGAGCATCTCTTAACGCCTCGCATATGACAAAATCAATTTTATTCTCACGACAAAAATCAGCAATCTCATCAGCCGCTTCACCATAAACATATGCTTTCTTAATGTTACCTAAGTGCGGCTTTAAAATGTCATATCCTGCAGCTTTTGACCGACCACCAGCAAGCCAGTAAATATCTTCATATGTCTCCAAAGCTTTTTCTGTCGACTCAGGATTGGTCGCCTTTGAATCATTAATGTAAGACACTTTATCAATCTTCCTAACAAACTCTTGTCGATGCACCAACCCTTTAAAGCTGTGCAAAGCATTCTCAAAAGAGGCTTGATCAATACCTATTTTCTGAGCAACACCCCAACAAAAAGCAATATTCTGCCAATTATGCTTTCCTGCTAACCTTTCAAACCCTGAAAGATTCATGACTTTTTGCTTGCCGTGATATAGCAATCCTTGATCAGTCACAAATATTCCTTCTGAAAAAGAGGTTTGGACAGAGACAGCAGTCATTGCGTCTAAAGAGTTTGCCAGTTCTTTTGTGATGTCCTCATCAACCCCTATTAGCTTTGTCGATGCATCTTGGAAAATGCGCATTTTTGATTGGGCATAATCCATAAATGAAAGATAGCGATCTAAATGGTCTGGTGTAATATTTATAAGAACCCCAATATCAACAAAAAACTTGTCTAGCAAATCTAGCTGATAAGATGAAAGCTCTAAAACATAATATCCATCTTTACCAATAGATGGCATATCAGCGACGGGTATACCAATGTTCCCCCCCATTGCACATTCCTTGCCTGCCGAAGTCAGAATATGCGTCAACAATGCTGTTGTTGTTGATTTACCGTTTGTCCCCGTAATGCCAATACATGTCGGGCGCTTGGGAAGGTAATAAAGCAACTCAACATCCCCAATAATGGGAATACCTAAATTGAGAGCTTGCGCAACAAGAGGATGTGGATTTTGAGAGCGCAACGGTACACCAGGGGAAAGAAGAAGAAAGTCAAAACTATTATCTAGATTAATCTCTTCAACATAAAGCCCGCTTTCTTGTGCTTTTTTTCGTGAGTGCAAATCATCATCAAAACAAACAACATTAGCATCACTGCTCTGCAAAAGAATTGCCGAAGACAAGCCTGATCTTCCCAGTCCGAAAACAGCAAACTTCTTATTTTCAAGACCAATCAATCTCATACTAGCGCAACTTCAGCGTAGAAAGACCAATGAGAGCCAGTATCATTGCAATAATCCAAAAACGGATCACAATTGTTGGCTCGCTCCAACCAAGTTTCTCAAAATGGTGATGAATAGGCGCCATTCTAAAAACACGCTTCCCTGTTAACTTGAAACTTGCGACTTGAATAATGACAGAAACTGTCTCTAAGACAAAAAGCCCTCCAATAATCGCCAGAACAAGCTCATGCTTTACAATCACGCTAATTGTCCCCAAAGCACCACCAAGCGCCAATGACCCTGTGTCACCCATGAAAACCTGTGCAGGTGGAGCATTGTACCACAAAAACCCAAGACCCGCACCAATAACAGCGCCACAAAATACAGCAAGTTCACCTGCACCTGGCACATGATGAATTTGTAAGTAATACGAAAAAACTGTATTTCCAGTAAGATAAGAAATAAGCGCGAAACAGCCTGCAGCAATTAGAACAGGACCGATAGCTAACCCATCTAACCCATCTGTTAAGTTAACAGCGTTAGAAGCCCCTACCATCACAAACATAGCAAAAGGAATATAAAAAAGACCTAAGTTCAGTAAAACATTTTTAAAAAATGGGACAGCTAAATGTGTCGACATATAAACAGGTAACGAGTCCACAACAATCACAGCCGCAATCAAACTGAGAACAATTTGTCCCAACAGTTTTAAGCGACCTGGCAACCCCTTACTGCTGCGCTTAGACAATTTCAGATAATCATCCAAGAACCCAAGCAAACCAAATCCAAGCGTAATCAATGTCACAACCCAGATATAAAGATTATTAATATCTGCCCACAACAGCGTGCTGACCGTCATCGCCAACAAGATCAAAAGCCCTCCCATGGTTGGTGTGCTTTTTTTCGTTAACAAATGACCTTCCGGGCCATCTTCGCGTATTGGCTGCCCTTCCTCTTGGAAGGTTCTTAAGAAGCGGATGAATTTTCCACCAAATAGAAAGGTAATGATCAGTGACGTTAAAAGCGCACCACCTGTACGAAAAGTTAAATACTTAAAAATATTTAAAAAACTGATGTCTTGAGCCAGTGGATAAAGAAAGTTATACAGCATAAATTCGCCTTTTCATTTGTTTTAATTTACTTCTTTTAACAGATGAAGGTATTTCTTACCAAGAAAATCCTTTTTCACTTTATCGAATCTAAAATTTGTTGAATAGCTTGAACAGGGTTTGGTGCTTGTGTAATCGGACGACCAATCACCAAATAGTTTGATCCTTTTTCAATCGCTTCACGAGGCGTCATAATTCTTTTTTGATCACCAGAGTCACTTCCCTGAGGACGAATGCCGGGTGTTAGCAACTTAAAATCATCCCCTAAGTCTGCACGTAAAACATCTATTTCTTGTGCAGAGCAAACAACGCCATCCAGACCGCTTTCTTTGGCAAGTGCCGCCAAACGACGCACTTGGTCGCGAGGTGAGAGCTTTACGCCTACGTCTTGCATGTCTTGCGCATCAAGGCTTGTCAGAACTGTTACCGCCAGAAGTAAAGGGCGTTTATCAAAATGATCCAAAGCTTCGACAGATTTCTTCATCATCTCTTGACCACCACACGCGTGAATATTAACCATAAATGGATGAAGAGGAACCAAAGACTTAATCGCTTTAGAAACTGTATTTGGTATGTCGTGAAATTTTGTATCCAAAAAAACAGGCACACCTAATGTGTTTATTTTTTCAACACCAGCAGGTCCATTCGCGGATAAAAACTCTAACCCCAGCTTGATACCGCCAATATGATCTTTAATACTTGAACAAATGTCAAAAGCGTCGGACAAGTTAGGCATATCGATCGCGCAAAAAATGGGGTTTTTCATTTTTATTCCTTTATTTTTTATTCAAGGCTTTTTCTCGTTGAAGCTGGTCATATAAATCTGCATTTTCTTTCTCAAGTAAAGCAACTTGCTGCTTGCGAATATCGGCAAGCTGGCGTGCTGTTTTCCCTTCACGCCACATGACAAATCCTCCGACCATAATACCGAGCGTTGCCGTTATTGATAAAAGAAGTGATAATGGTACATAAATGGGATAATCGTTAAAAGGCCAGAAAACCAGATATACCGTTTGAAGGTTATTAACGATAAAGTTTAAAAGATACAGAAGGATAAAAACCTTCGGCAAATATTTATATGTAAATCTGAAAAGTTTTTTAAGGTCCACAGCTTTTTCCCAGCGTCATTTGCAAGCCTAAGCCTAAGAAGCTTTCAATATTTGCGCAAGAAAAATCCCCATGCCAAAGACATGAGGATTTTCAAAACTTGTTCTTTTGCCAACAAAGATTAAGAGACTTTCTTATTCAGTCTTTCTCTCATTTCTTTTCCAGCCTTAAAGAAAGGAACATATTTCTCTTGTACTGCAACAGATTCACCAGTTCTTGGATTACGTCCTTGTCTAGCTTCTCTTTTTTTCGTTACAAAAGAACCAAATCCTCTTAATTCAACACGGTCGCCTTTTGATAAAGCATCAGTAATTTCGTTCAAAACGATCTCTACTATTTTCTCAACATCTTTTTTACGAAGATGTGAGTACTTGGACATAAGACGTAATACGAGTTCTGATTTAGTCATACCTAATCACCCTTTTTGAGTTAAATTATAAATGGATTACTTATCTTCTGATTGAGACTTAATAGCCTCTCCCAAAATCTCACCCAGGCTTGCTCCACTGTCTGATGAACCATATTCAGCCATAACTTGCTTCTGCTCATCAATTTCAAGTGCCTTAATAGAAAGAGCAATTTTACGAGAAGACTTCTCAATAGATGTGATTTTTGCATCTACCTTTTCGCCTGTCGCAAAACGATCTGTTCTCTGCTCGCTCTTATCACGAGAAAGATCTGTTCTCTTAATAAAGCCTTTAAGATCACCTGCAAGTGTAACCGAGATACCGCCATCTTGGACTTGATCGATTGTACAAGTCACAATCGCACCTTTTGTAAGGTCCTTGATTTTGTCATCAAAAGGATCAGATTCAAGCTGTTTAACACCAAGGCTAACGCGCTCTTTCTCAACATCAATGTCAAGAACCTTTGCTTTCACCATTTGGCCTTTTTCGTAATCTTTCAAAGCTTCCTCACCAGACTTTGCCCAGCTTAGATCTGACAAGTGAACCATACCATCAATATCTTCGATTAAACCAACGAACAATCCGAATTCTGTAATGTTCTTGATTTCACCCTCAATAACGTCACCGATTTTGCTATCATTCGCAAAACGCTGCCATGGGTTGTCTGAACACTGTTTCATACCAAGTGAAATACGACGACGTGATTCATCAACATCAAGAATCATCACTTCAACCTCTTGCGATGTTGAGATCAACTTCGCAGGTGGAATGTTTTTCTTTGTCCAGCTCATCTCAGAAACGTGAACCAAGCCTTCGATACCGGCTTCAAGCTCAACAAATGCACCGTAATCGGCAATATTTGTCACGCGGCCTGTAACTTTCTTCTTAACAGGATAGCGCTCTTCAATACCTTTCCAAGGATCATCTTCAAGTTGGCGCATGCCAAGTGAAATACGCTGATTCTCAGGATTGAACTTGATAATTTGTGCGTCAATTTGTTGTCCAATTGAAAGAATTTCTGAAGGATGCTGAATACGCTTCCATGTAATATCTGTTACGTGAAGAAGTCCGTCAACACCACCAAGGTCAACAAATGCACCGTAATCAGTGATATTCTTAACAATCCCTTTAATCACCTGACCTTCTTTAAGGTTTTCAACGATTTCGTTACGTGATTCAGAACGAGACTCTTCAAGAATAGCGCGACGTGAAACAACAATATTGCCACGACGTCTGTCCATTTTCAAAATCAGGAAAGGCTGCTCTTTACCAATGAGAGGAGAGGCATCTTTAATAGGACGCACATCGACCTGACTACCTGGCAAGAAGGCAACGCTACCATCAAGGTCAACTGTAAAGCCACCTTTAACACGACCAACAATTTCACCTGTTACATGTTCATTTTTCTTATGATTAATACTCAGCTGGATCCAGCGCTCTTCACGGCGTGCTTTTTCACGGCTAAGAACAGCCACACCATCTTGATCTTCCATGCGCTCAAGATATACGTCAACCTCATCACCTACTTGTAGATCAACTTCTTCACCAGAAGTTCTAAATTCTCGAAGAGGCACACGCCCTTCTGATTTAAGACCAACGTCGATCAGTGCAAACTCTTTACCAACTGATGTAATGACGCCTTTTAAAACTGAACCTTCTAGAGATTCTTTTGGAGAGAATTCCTCAAATAATTGTGCAAAATTTTCTTTTGCTGTTGTTTCTTCTTTTGTTGCTGTCATAGCCATTAATTTATCCTTAAATTTTCAATCAATAAGCTTAGGTCTGTTTTAACCTAAGGTTAGTGTTAATTCGATCTTACCTGACACATGCAGATAAGGCTTGCCCACCACGGGCATCCGCAAAAAGCGGTAGGGTATGCGAGATTAAGGATTTTTACAGATTTGGCAAGGGAAAAAACTAAAAAAACTATTTTTTCTCAATATGCTGCAACGCTTTTTCAAAGACTTGATCTGCCGTTAAGTGCGTTGTATCAATTTCAATCGCACCTTCTGCTTTTAACAATGGAGATTCTGTTCTTGAAGAGTCAAGTTGATCACGGCTTTTCAAGCGATCATGTACATCACCATATTTGACAAGATCTCCCATTTCTTCCAATTCTTGCGTCCTTCTCTGTGCGCGCACATCCAAATCTGCGATAAGGAAGAATTTAAAAGGCGCATTAGGACAAATAACTGTTCCAATATCACGACCATCTAGAATAGCACCAGCCTTTTTCTCGGGCGGACGTGTTGCAAACTTCTGCTGAAATTTCTTTAAGTATTCGCGTATTTCAGGAGATGTAGAAATCTCAGAAGCGGCTGTTGAAACACGAGGTAATCTTAGCTTGTTGTGTTCAAGAACTTTGAGATCTTCCGGTGCGAAGGTCTTTGCCAACTCTAAGGCAACAGAAAGATCCATCTCCCCCTCTGTCTCTTCTAACATCAAGAACGCAATCGCGCGATAAAGCATACCTGTCTCAAGATATGCATAGTCAAAATGGGCTGCTAGCCGCCTTGCCAAAGTTCCTTTACCAGAAGCTGACGTTCCATCAATTGCAATAATCATTTTTTATTCACCTAAGTTGTTATTTCCAAATTTGCGCCCAAACCATTCATCAATTCAACAAAATTCGGAAAACTTGTCATAATTGTTTCAGCACCTGTCACCTTTACAGAGTGATCTAACATTCCTCCCATCACCAGAAAAGACATTGCAATCCGATGGTCGTGAGAGCTGTTAATTGTGACATCGCTTACTGACTTTTTATCAAAACCCTTCACAATTAAAAAGTCTTTTCCTTCTTCCACATTAACACCAAAGCTTTTCAGTCCTTTTGCCATCACACCTATGCGATCACTCTCTTTTACACGCAACTCGCCAATATCATGCATTTCTGTTGCACCGTCAGCAAAGCTCGCCAGAACACTAAGAATTGGAAATTCATCAATCATATTAGGCACACGGTTTGTTGGCACAGTAATGCCTTTTAGCTGAGAGTGTTTTACATGCACATCAACAATCAACTCACCATTTTGAGTGGCTTCATTCGCATATGATATATCTCCCCCCATATCCTGAACGCATTCAAAAAAACCTGAGCGCAATGGGTTCATACAGACGTTTTTGATCACAACATCAGAGCCAGGCACCAGTAACGCAGCTGCTGTAATAAAGGCTGCAGATGAAGGATCGCCTGGCACATTAAAATGTGCGGCTTTAAGGTCTGGAAAACCTTTAAGAGAAATCTTCTGCGCACCTTTTTCCAAAGATGTCGTTTTAATCTCCGCACCCATAGAACGCAACATGTTCTCACTATGATCCCGGCTTGGTCGTGGTTCAACAACAGATGTCACGCCAGGTGTATTCAAGCCTGCCAACAGGACTGCTGATTTGATTTGCGCAGAAGCCACAGGACTTTCATACGTAATTGGCATTGGGTCAGATTCACCGTGAACTGTTAATGGCGCGCGCCCACCTTCCGAAGCCGTGATTTCGACACCCATTTGAGAAAGAGGAACAATAATACGATTCATTGGTCGTTTGCGCAAAGAATCATCACCTGTAAACGTTGTTTCAAAAGAATGTGAGGCAACAAGCCCCATCATTAAACGAATGCCGGTTCCAGAGTTCCCCATATCAAGTGTTTTTTCAGACTTTTGTAAGCCGCCAACACCCAGTCCTTCAACCAGGTACTCGTCACTCACTTTTTCTATTTTTACGCCAAGTTGCTGTAACGCTTTTTTGGTATTTAAAACGTCTTCACCTTCTAACAAACCTGTGATGCGACTTGTCCCTACACCCAACGCACCAAAAATAAGTGATCTATGTGAAATAGACTTATCACCTGGAACCTTAATTTCTCCAGAAAGTGCGGATGATTTTTTAGATATGATAGATGTCATTTTGTCTCTCTTAAAATTCAGAAGACCCTGATGTTGCCATAAGACCAAAAAATTCCCAAGTCTTTTTCATTTGACCCTGCAATGCGGCCTCGAAACTTACCTTCTCTCCTGTGCCGGGGTGCTTAAAAGCAATATGTCTTGCATGTAAATGCATCTCAAAACTTTTAACATTTGGTATAATGCTAGGGTGCGCCTCAGCACCACCATATTTACCATCACCCAGCACAGGAAAACCTGAAGCAGCACAATGTACACGAATCTGATGCTTTCGTCCTGTCACAGGCTCAAGCTCCAACCAATAAAGTTGGTCTAGCTTTTCTCTCATACTAAAACGTGTCATTGCTTTTTGACCTTGCTGATCAACAACCACTTTCTGGCCATCATTTAAAAGCGGTAATGTTATTTCACCCTCATAAGTTGGCAAAGGACCAACAACAATAGCCCAATATTTTTTCTGAACCTTTTTTTGTTCAAACTGCGCTGTCAACCTTTTCGCTGCAAGCTTATGTTTTGCAGCCAACAAAATACCTGACGTATCTTTATCTATACGATGAACAATATGCGCAGGTTTTTTGAAGTATGAAGATTTCAGAAAGTCATCAACACTCACATAAACTTTACTGCCCCCTTGAACAGCAAGATTTTTTGGTTTGTTGAAAACCACAATATCATCATCTTCATGCAAAATGGTTGCTTTAAACGTTGCCATTTCATCAGCAGCCAGACTCACTTTAACTTTTACTGGTTTTTTTTCGATCAGCTTCATTGGTGGAATGCGCACTTCCTGACCTGCTTGAAGACTATCTTTAGATTTACATCTTTTTTTATCCAGGCGCACTTCGCCTTTACGAATAATTTTTTCTATATGACTGTGAGGAAGATCGGGATAGTGCTTTTTGAACCACTTGTCCAAACGCATTCCCTCTTCATCATTGCTAATTTTTTTATATTCTACTGCACTCATGATGCTTTCTTTTGACGCAACGCATCAAAATAAGCAAGCCTTTTTAAGATATCACGCTCAAAACCACGCTCAATTGGTTGATAAAAACGCTGGCGCGCCATTTCTTCTGGGAAATAGTTTTGTCCTGAAAAACCATCTTCCACATCGTGATCATATTGATAACCTTCGCCATAACCTTGTTCTTGCATCAATTTCGTTGGAGCATTCAAAATATGTTTTGGCGGAGAAAGAGAAGATGTTTCTGCTGCAACCTTCAAGGCTTCTTTATAAGCCTTGTAAACAGCATTTGATTTCGGTGCAGTCGCTAAATATGCGACACATTGTGCAATCGCCAGCTCTCCTTCCGGAGATCCTAGCCTTTCATACGCTTCTGTTGCATGAGTTGCTTGTGTTAAAGCGTTTGGATCTGCCGTACCAATATCTTCGACTGAAAAACGAATCAAACGACGTAAAATGTAAAGCGGGTCTTCACCCCCTTTTAGCATACGAGCCATCCAGTACAAAGATGCATCAACATCAGAACCACGCAATGACTTATGCAACGCACTCATAAGGTTAAAATGCTGGTCACCCGACTTATCATAATTTGCAGGCTTGCGATGCAAGATTTTTTGTAATGTATCTCGATCAATAATATCAACTGTCGGCGATAAAAGAATTTGTTCAATAACAGAGTAGAAGAAACGACCATCACCATCCGCCATACGACAAATAAAATCACGACTTTTATCAGTAAACGGAAGTTTGTGCCCTATAAATTCTTCAACCTTATCTAAAAGAATATTGATTGAATCCTGCTCCAACGCCTTTAATGTAAAAACTTGTACGCGTGACAGCAAGGCAGAATTTAACTCAAAAGATGGGTTCTCAGTCGTCGCACCAATCAATACAATTGTTCCATCTTCTATATAAGGAAGAAAGCTATCTTGCTGTGCTTTGTTAAAACGGTGAATTTCATCAACAAATAAAACCGTTTTTTTACCCATGTCGAATTTTTGCTTTGCATCCTTAAAGACTTTTCTAAGCTCTGACACGCCTGAAAAAACAGCGCTGATTGCCTCAAAGTGATATGACACCTCAGAAGCCATCAATTTTGCGATCGTCGTTTTACCACATCCAGGAGGCCCCCATAAAATAAACGAGGTAATCTTTTTAGCAGCCAGCATTTGTCCGATTGGCCCTTCAGGTCCCAATAAATGGTCCTGCCCAACAACGTCTGACATTTTGTTTGGACGCATTTGCTCTGCAAGCGGAATATCTTTGGTCTGGAATAATGTTTTCATTTCACTCATTTATAAAAAAAGGGCAGACTTGCAATAAAGTCTGCCCTCTCCCTTATAGGTTGTAAAGACATTTTATACTTTAATGACTTCTTCACCTTGTTCCCAGTTACATGGACACAACTCGTCTGTTTGAAGTGCATCAATCAAGCGAAGTGTTTCTGCAGGGTTACGGCCTACATTAAGATTGTTTACTGAAACATGCTGAATGACACCATTTGGATCTACAACAAATGTTGCGCGCAATGTCACACCCGCATCGCGATCCAAAATACCAAGAGCCTCAGAAAGATCGCGCTTCACATCAGCAAGCATTGGGAAAGGAAGCTTTCCTAGATCTTCGTGATCATTTCTCCACGCAAGGTGAACAAACTCTGAATCAATACTCGCACCAAGAACCTGAACATCACGATCAGCAAAATCACCATTCAAGTTACCAAATTCAACGATCTCTGTCGGACATACAAAAGTAAAGTCTTTCGGCCAGAAGAAAACGACCTTCCACTTACCTGCGTATGTATCTTTCTTTTCAGAAGGCTTGTAAACGATATCCTTAAAGGCTGTACTTAGATCGTTTGTATCAACACCAACTAATTCAAATTCTGGGAACTTATCACCAACTGTTAACATTTTTATCTCCTATAAGATTAAAATTTTTGTTGTTTGAGCTCTTCTGATGTAATCTACAACTTAAAGACTTGCAAGAGGTAGGTCGAAAAAAATATACTCAACAGCATGAATACAATGAAACAAGATATATTAAACGCCGTTATACCCAACGTCAAAAAAGCAGGGTGGTCAGATGAGACATGCCGCCAAGCAGCGATGGATGCTGGCTTCACACAAGATGAGTTTCTTGCAAGCTTTCCGAACAAGGCGAAAGACCTGATCGCTTTCTATTTAGAAGAAGCCGATCAGAAATTAATCCAAGCCTTAGAGAAACTGCCCCTAGATGAGTTACGTATACGCGACCGTATCAAGCTTGCCGTTACAACACGGCTAGAACAAAATGACAAAGCCCTTGTGAGAAAGACGCTCAGCACGCTTGCAAAGCCTTCATACCATACGCTCTCTCTTAAAAGCCTTTATCAAACTGTTGATCATATGTGGTATATGGCTGGCGATCGCTCGACAGACTGGAACTTCTATTCCAAACGCATGCTACTTAGTGGCGTTTATACATCAACTCTTCTTTACTGGCTGCAAGATGATTCACCTGACTTTATCAAAACAAAAAGTTTTCTAGACCGACGCATCGAAAATGTTATGATGGTGCCGAAGTTAAAAAACACAATAAAATCTTTCTTGAAGTTCGCAAATGACCGTTAAAAGTTTCAATTATGCCTCGGCCCATAAATGGTGCCGCAAAACAGACAACCCTCAAGATCTGTTTGGCCCTGATAATGTTATTTATTGTCCGCAACCCAGAGAAAAATACACTCTGAAGCCTGCTGAGCATGTTCTAAAATACGATAAAATTGGTGACCTGAATCAATTCTACGAGGATAATATTCTTATCAAAGACCAAGAGTTTATAATTGGTGACCTTTTTCTAACAGCAATTAATGATGTAAAGCTTTTCCGTAAAAATATTTACTTAGACTCTTATCATATCTTTCTTGATGAAAGCATTGCACTGGCCGAGTCTTGCGGAAATGAATTCTATTCAGATCTTGCCGTAACACGAGAATCCATCAAAGTACCACAAAATGCTCTGAATCTGGATGGCTACAAACTACCAGAGGGCGAAGATAAGCCTATAAAAATAAGATTTTATAATGATCAAGAAGCGATAAAACATTTTGATGAAGATGTTATTATCTTGACCAGCCCACACGCAGATAACTTTTTTCACTGGATGTTAGATGTCTTGCCACGCTTTTGGTTTAATGATGCATTTCCTGAAATGAAAAACATGACAATCATTCTGCCAGACAACATTCAAACACCTTATTGGGAAGAGTTCCTTAAAATTATTGGTAAAGAAAGATCATACTATATCTGCAAAGATGGCCCTATTTCTTGTAAGCGTGCTTATATTCCTTCTTTATCCAGCGGCTGTTCGCCAAAACAAATCAAGTTTGTGGAAAAGTTCCTAACAGAATCTTTTGGAGTCTCTACCTCCCCTACACGCAAGAAAAAGATTTATATCTCACGTACAGATGCCGAAAAAAGGAAAATACGCAACGAAGATGACGTTTTAGAAGTTCTAGAAGAATACGGTTTTGAGAAGGTTATTCTGACAGAACTCTCAATGAAAGAACAAATTGAACTCTTTCGTGAAGTCGACATTGTTGTCGCGCCACACGGCGCCGGCAATAGTAATATGATTTTTGCAGATGAGGGCGCAACACTTATTGAATTTATCCCCAAGGCATATCGCCAAAGAA
Organism: Alphaproteobacteria bacterium; assembly: GCA_030425825.1. GTDB lineage: Bacteria > Pseudomonadota > Alphaproteobacteria > JAUHZY01 > JAUHZY01 > JAUHZY01. The sequence goes on along the minus strand of JAUHZY010000002.1, from coordinate 14,804 downwards.
TATTCTGGCTAACAACAGATTTTAAAAATCAAAAATATGGCCGTTTTATTGTCGAAACAAATGATAAGCTGGATACAATGAAAGTTGATATTACGCGCTTTAGAAAATTTATTGATCCAATTCTAAGTAAGTAACGTGGCCCATCTTGCGACCAGGCTTTGAATCAGATTTACCATATAAATGAAGCTTTGCGTGTGCGTCTTTGATATAAGCTTCCCAGTTTTTATCATCAGGGCCAAGTATGTTCTTCATTTTTACTTTACCCAATGCCTTGGTAGACCCAAGTGGCAATCCACATACTGCCCGAACCAATTGCTCAAACTGCGATGTCATGCAACCATCCATTGTCCAATGTCCCGAATTATGAGGGCGCGGAGCCATTTCATTGACAAGAAAAGTGCCAGACTTACTAACAAAAAACTCTATTGCCAGCAAACCATTTAGATCCATTTTTTCTACAAGCTTAACAAGCTTTTTCTCAACCTCACTTAAGACTTCTGGCGCAACAGTGGTTGGCACAATGCTTTCACTCAAAACATGGTTTACATGAATATTTTCTGTCACAGGAAACATTTTTATTTCACCAATACTGCTTCTTGCAACAATGATTGAAACTTCTTTATCAAACTCAACAAAACCTTCTAAAATAGCCTCATCTGTTTGAAGGGATTCCCATGCCTCTACTAAATCTGTATCTTCTTCAATTCTGACTTGCCCCTTCCCATCATACCCAAAACGGTTTGTCTTCAAGATAGACGGACAGCCAATTTCTTTGGTGGCTTGTCTGAGGTCACTTATCGATCTGACAGCTTGATATGACGCTGTTTCAAAGCCACTTTCTTTTGCAAACCCTTTTTCTTCCAGCCTGGACTGTGTCACTGCAAGCACTTTGTGATGAGGTCGCACAGAAATAATATTCTCTAGAAATTGAAGAGTTTCAGTCGGTATATTTTCAAATTCTAAAGTGATAACATCGCACATCGCAGCAAAAGATCTTAAGGCATCTTCATCATCATATTGACCAACTATTGAGCGTGCACAAACTTGTGCTGCAGGATCATCTTTATTCAAACAATAAACATATGCTTGATATCCCAAATTCGCAGCTGCCAAGGCCGTCATGCGCCCAAGCTGTCCGCCACCTAAAATGCCAATGACTGATCCGGGGGGAAGAGGTGAGGTCATACTTACTATACCGGTTGATCAGCGACTTGGTCTGTTTGTTTTTGACGCCACGCTTTAAGGTTATCAGCAATTTGAGAATCTGATATTGAAAGAATAGAGGCTGCAAGAAGAGCCGCATTTTTCGCACCTGCCTTACCAATCGCAAGAGTCCCAACAGGAACACCGCCAGGCATTTGTGCAATGGAAAGAAGTGAATCTAAACCACTTAATGTTTTACTTTGAACAGGAACCCCCAAAACAGGTAGATGTGTCATCGCAGCCACCATACCCGGCAAATGCGCTGCGCCACCTGCACCTGCAATAATAACTTTTGTGCCATTTTCTTCGGCTGTCTTTGAGAATGCGACAAGTCTGTCTGGTGTGCGATGCGCAGAAACAATTTTTGATACATAAGAAATATTCAACACATCAAGAATGTCAGCTGCTTCACGCATTGTGTCCCAGTCAGACTGACTTCCCATAATAATATTAACGTCTACCATATTTTTTAAGCTATGATGTCAGGAATAAGGTGACTTCTAAGCTTCTCCCCTTCGTCTTTCAAGACCAATTTTCTTTTCTTTAAACGTTGAATTTGCAACTGATTAAAGCCAGACTTAGACAGCTTTTCGATCATCTCATCCAAAGATCGATGCTCTTGATCAATTTTAGCAACTCGTGATTTGATAGCGTCCTGGTCCATTTTAATTCTTTGTATTTAAGCGGTTTTTCGAAAAAATCCTGTTAAAAAGAGCCGTCATTATAGCACTTTTTTAAAGCATACACAAGAAAGCTTATACTTTTTCTGGCGCAACTGCTGCCAGCTGTATCACTTTCTTCATAAGCGTTGGAAAGGCATGGTTTTCAAAGTTTTCTGGCGCGCACCAAACACCCTCTCCTGTCGAAAATTCATTAGAAACCGTACGATAGATTTTCAACTTAAGATGAAAATGTGTAAAAACATGGTCAACTTCACCTGGTATTTTTTGCCAATCTGAGATAAATGGGAAAGATATTTCTTTACCTTCCTGCTCTGCCCATGGAATTTCCATAAGGCCCGCCAAAAGACCTTTCTCTGGACGCTTTTGGATAAACACCTGACCAGCATCATTCTCAACCCAATAAACAATCCCTTTTTTCCTTGGCACCTTTGATTTTCGACGCTTTCTCGGATAACGCTCTGCAACATTATTTTTGTATGCAGCACACTCATCAGACCAAGGACAAAGACCACATTTAGGTTTTCGCGGCGTACAAACAGTGGCGCCCAAATCCATAATCGCAGAAGAGTAGTCTGCGGGAAAGCTTTGGCTAGAAAGTATTGCAGCATGCTCTTTAATCTCTGGCTTTGCTTCAGGAAGAAATGTTTCAATGCAGAAAATGCGCGAAATAACCCGCTCAACATTCCCATCAACGATGACGGCAGGTTTATTAAACGCAATAGACATAATCGCAGCAGCTGTATAAGGACCAATTCCTGGTAGTTTTAGAAGCTGCGCCTCACTTTCAGGAAAAACACCCCCATAATCAGATATCAAAACTTTTGCACATTTGTGTAAATTGCGCGCGCGCGAATAATACCCAAGACCTTGCCACGCGTGCAAAACATCATCTTGGCTAGCCCTTGAAAGACTTTCAAGGGTTGGCCAAAGACGTAAGAATTTCTCAAAATACCCTTTAACCGTTGCAACAGTTGTTTGTTGCAGCATAATCTCAGAAAGCCATATCTTATAAGGATCAACCACACCTAATCTCTGACGCCATGGCAACTGCCGCCCAAAGTCATTGTACCAGTCTAGCAATGCTTCTTGCATTTTGTCGGCATCAACCGATAAGTTACTCTTAATCATAATGGCGGCAGTATAATGAATAAAGACAACTTAAACATCACCTTTATTGCGTTAATCGCTCTTAATCTTTGCGTTATATGGTCTGTTTCACCATTTCCAACGGCAGATGGCCCTGGACACCTGCACATGATACATATGTGGATGAATTATGAGTCTGTAGACTTATTCAGGCATTTTTATGATAAACACCCAGCAATCAGTGGTTATCGTTTTATTTACTGGTTGTTATGGCCTTTGGTGCAAGTTTTCTCATATGAAACGGCTGAACATATTTTGATGAGCATCTATGTTATTGGGTTCCCTATTGCAGGATACTATGCCCTAATGCCAATCACAAAAAATGCAAAAGTTTTTAGCCTGTTTTTTCCTGTTATAACACTTAACTTTCCATTCATGATTGGCCTTTTTAACACAAGCTTCTCCTTGATTTTTGTACTCATAGGGTTTGGTTATTGGCTGCGCATCAAAAACAAAATCAAACTTAACCAAGGCATCTATCTGACTTGCATCACCTTAATCCTTTTCGCAACGCATATTTTTGGGCTTTATCAGTTATACTTTTGGATCGGGTGCAGTTTTTTATACGACGCATTGATTGAGCGTAAAAAACCTTTCCGCGTTCTTCTTAAAAAAGAATGGCTTCCGGTATTTTGGGTATTTCTTCCCAGCCTTATTTTAAGCGGTTATTTCTTTTTCAATATGGAAGAATATAGTTTTATATTTTCAAATAATATGGGGTTCTTTGATAAACTTGTTCTGCGTTTTATCGATTTATTTGCCTTTCAAACGCTTTCAATAGCAACCCATTTTGAGCATTTTCTTAGTGTTGCCTTTGGCTTTACGCTTCTGGCAGTTTCTTGCAAAAAGATGTCAGAAAAACCTTCTCAGCTATCAAAAATGTTTTGTTTTTCTTTTATTTTATATTGCTTAATCTATCTGCTTACACCCCTTGAAGGAATAGGCATCCCACTGCTTGCAGACCGCCTTTTGCTCTTTATAACGCTGTTTTTCTTTTTCCTCGTTTCTTCATTTGACTATAATAAAGCGCAACTCAGAACTTTTTACGTTTCTCTTGGATGCCTTGCGATTATTTTTGCAGGCTTGCGCTTTGAACAAACACAAACAATCAAAAAACATGCGGACGATTATCTCAGTATCGCTGAGCACGTTCAGCCTCACTCCACCCTTCTAAGGGTACATAAGTGGCATAACCTTAAAGAGACTTATGATCGATCGAGAACCATTCCGCTTCAACATCTTTCTAGCCGTATAGGGTATGAAAAAAACATTGTAAACCTTTCCCTATGGCCACCACCCCAAGGTTATCTTCCTGTCGGGTATAAAACGTCTCTGAATCCTTATTTTTATATGACAAATGACAAGAGGTTAAGCCTGCTGATTGGCGGTGCCGCACCTGCTGTAGATATAGGTTTTTACGAGAAAAAGTCACAGCATAAAATTGATTATATTACCACTATGGGAAGCCTGCCAGAAGGCTGGTCCTACGGTGGATGGCACGGTCAAAATATATCAGATTTAGAAAACCAGCTAGGTGAAAAATATACGCCCATCTTCACATCACCCAACGGGACAACGAAGCTGTATAAACGACGTTAATGCGTTACATAAGTTGGATCATCATCTTCATCAACTGCTGATAAAGCGACATCGTCGTCATCAGGCTCAACCCACTCAATCGGCTTAACAGGCTCTTCTAATGCAAGATCAAGAACCTCATCAATCGTTGTCACAGGAATAATTTTCAAACCTTTTTTGACATTATCAGGAATGTCTTCCAAGTCTTTTTCATTATCTTTTGGTATAAGAACAGTCTTAATTCCGCCACGCAATGCTGCCAAAAGCTTTTCTTTCAATCCGCCAATTTCCATTGCACGACCGCGTAATGAAACCTCACCTGTCATCGCGACATCTTTTTTGACCTTAATATCAGTCAATACAGACACAATCGTTGTGACCATACCAATCCCTGCTGAAGGACCATCTTTTGGCACAGCGCCCTCCGGTAAGTGAACATGAATATTTTTCTTCTTAAAGATTGTTGGCTTAATACCAAAATCAGTACAACGTGATTTCACAAGATTTTCAGCTGCAGTGATAGACTCTTTCATCACATCGCCTAACTTACCAGAGCTTGTAATCTGACCTTTTCCTGGGACAACAACTGCCTCTATCAGCAACAATTCACCGCCGACCTCTGTCCATGCAAGCCCCGTCGTCACACCAACCAGACTCTCTTTTTCGCTCTCACCAAACTTATATTTTGGTACACCTAAGAAATCTTTCAGGTTTTTCTTTGTAACGGTGACTTTCTCGGTGTCATCCATCATAATTTTCTTCACAGATTTTCTTGCCAACTTAGCAAGCTCACGCTCAAGGTTACGGACACCTGCTTCTTTCGTATATCGCTGAACAACATTTCTAAGTGTTTCATCAGAAATAGACCACTCTTTCTTCTTCAGGCCATGATCTTTTGTTTGTTTAGGAAGCAAATGTTTTTTTGCAATCTGAAGTTTTTCATCTTCTGTGTAGCCGGGGATGCGAATAACTTCCATACGATCAAGAAGAGGTCGTGGAATATTCAAAGAATTTGATGTCATGACAAACAAAACATCTGACAAGTCATAATCAACTTCCATGTAATGATCATTGAAAGCATTATTTTGTTCCGGATCTAGTACTTCTAGCAATGCAGAAGATGGATCTCCACGCCAATCATTCCCCAACTTATCAATCTCATCAAGCATGATTAATGGATTTGTTGTTCCAGCCTTCTTCATCGCTTGAATAATCTTACCAGGCATCGCGCCAACATAAGTTCTGCGGTGTCCACGGATTTCGGCTTCATCACGCACCCCACCTAGTGACAGGCGTACAAACTTGCGCCCAACGGCTTCGGCAATCGACTTACCTAGTGACGTCTTACCAACCCCAGGAGGGCCCACAAAACATAGAATAGGTCCTTTAATCTTTTTCTGTCTTGATTGAACAGCAAGATATTCCACCATTCTTTCTTTGACTTTTTCTAGACCGTGATGACCTTTATCTAAAACTTTCTCAGCCTTTTTCAAGTCACTTTTTGTTCTAGATCTTTTGCTCCAAGGAACATCTAAAAGCCACTCAATATAACCTCTAATAACAGCTGCTTCTGCTGACATTTGACTCATATTTTTTAGCTTTTTCAACTCAGATTTAGCCTTTTTCTCAGCTTCTGCTGACAACTTAACTTCTTCAATGCGGCGCTCAAGAACCTTAATATCGTCCTCATCCTCATCTTCGTTGTCATTTAATTCACGCTGAATCGCTTTAAGCTGTTCGTTTAGATAGTAATCACGCTGCGTTTTTTCCATTTGTTTTTTAACGCGATTTCTAATTTTACGCTCTACCTTGTAAACATCTATTTCACTCTCAAGATGGGCATACAGCTTCTCAAGACGCTCCGTTATGTCTAGCGTTTCAAGTAGCTCTTGTTTTTCCGAGATCTTTAATGTGACATGGGTCGCAATAGCATCAACAAGCTTACTCGACTCTTCAAGCTCAGCAATCGAATCTACAATCTCACCTGGAATTTTTTGGTTTAGTTTTGCATATTGTTCAAATTGCTCAACAACCGCACGCAGTAAAGCTTGATGCTCGCTATCTTCTTCGCCTGTTTCTTCTAGAACAGACGCCTCAGCCTCAAAATAAGCATCATTATCCATAAACTTATTAATACGAACACGCTGAACGGCTTCAACTAGAACCTTGACCGTTCCATCAGGAAGCTTCAGAAGTTGCAAAACTGTTCCTAGCGTTCCAACTTCATGAATATCACTTGGACCAGGATTGTCTGTATTTGCATCTTTTTGCGTCACCAACAAAATATTGCGACTATCGTCCTGCATGACTTCTTCTAAAGCCTCTACAGACTTGTCTCTTCCAACAAGGAGTGGGACAACCATATGCGGGAAAACAACGATATTTCTAAGCGGTAAAACAGGAAGAACGATGTAAGAAGATTTTTTTAGCATAGCGTCACTTTTTTGTTTAAGGGTAAGTTTATTATAATCACAATTATGAGATGGGGAATAGAAAAAAGTTTTTCAAGATGATACAATGAATAATTACTTAAGGAGGCATAATTAATGAAGGTTCCTGTTTTTCGTGCTGTCGCTGATCCTGCTCAACTATTTTGGGCACCTATGATCCCCGCCAGTTTAAATATGGTTTTTGCGGCAATTGGCGGTATCTTGTACGTGCAAGCCGTTGGCGGTAACCCTTTAATTGTTTTCGTTCTTATGGCCGTTGGTCACGGTGCTATTATTGCCTGGGGACAAAAAGAACCTCACCTTACATCACTTTTAGAGCCCTACATGATGTCCAAGCGCAAGACCGTTAACTTTTACCACAGCAATGGAAATAAATTTATCCCTTAAAGGCCTTCGAAACCTGACAAAGTTAACTTTTCTCTTTAATCATAAGGCGAGTTACGATAAATGTTTTATTCAGGGAAATAAAACGCAAGAGGCATAGCATATTATGTATTCGCCGACGTCCATCGATACATACCATTTTTTTCAGGCTGTCACATCATCAGGACCCACAGGAATCGCAATTGTGGGTATTGGCGTATCGCTTGTTTTATTATGCTTTTTTATTATTCCTGTCATCACCAGACTAATGCTGCCCGTTCCCAAAGAAACACGCCTTGTTGACCATCTCCCATTTTCACATGTTAAACCTGATGGTCAAACAATTATGTGTTTGGATGGGTCTGCGTGCATGGTCATGGAACTGAAAGGAAAAGAAATTGCCTTTCTTTCAGCCAGTGAGCGTGAAGAACTTTTTCAAAAACGCAAAAGATGGTTTGACACACTCGCAGAGTTAAACATTCGCACACGTATTTTTGTGATTCGCGAAGAAAAAGAATTTAACCTCTCAACTGATTATGACAGCCCTGTTTTGCGTGATATTGCAAAAAAATGGAACACAACATTTGAAGATGCCTACAGCAACAGACATATCCTTTTGCTTTCAAGCATGGTGCCAAAGAAAAAAGAAGAAGGCACAACAACTGTTGAAAAAAGATTGATCGATGCCTCTGAGGCAACGAAAACGATGCTGCATGACTTTCAACCACGCATACTGAATCAAAAAAAGGCCGAACGCGCTGAAGACTCCCCTCTTGCCGTTTTAAGCCATATTGTTAGCCCGATAACGCGCCCTTATCCAAAAGGTATGGTTGGTGATGTCAATGAAATGATTACTGCAGATGTTGTTGAGTTCGCTGCAGAAGAACGCGGACTTATCCATTTTCAAAGTGGTGACTTTCATAAATACATGGGTGTTATTGGCATTCGTAATTTTGGTGATTTCACAGATGAAGATTTTGTCTCGGCACTTGGTTCGGTAAATGGTGAAATCACTATCATGCACATGGTCGAGCCTTGGTCAAAAGTAAAGTCTGCCGCCCTACTCGCACAACAAGGTCGCATGGCAATGGTCACACGATTTAGCTCAGCAGCCAAACAACAATTTGTTGAGGCGCTAGAAATGATTGAAGGTGTTGATGAAAACCGTCAAACGCTGGCAACCTATCAAATGATCATCTTTGTTAACGGCAAAACACCTGAAGAAGTGCACCGTATTGATAGTGAAATACGCCGTGTTTGTGTAAACTATGGTGTCAGCCCTGTCCGAGAAGGCGTTGCAGCACAAGCTAGCTGGTTCGCACAACTGCCATCTTACAGTCTTTGGCCACGTCCTTTTAAGTTCTTCTCCGGCAATATTGCTGCATTAATCAGCTTTGACCGGGCACCAGACGGCCTAGAAAAAAGTGATTGGGGTGAAGGGCCAATTGCGATCTTTAAAACGCATGTGGGCACACCTTACCAATTCCAGTTTCATGTCTCTGACGAACGAGATGCCGTTGCACACGGCATTATTATCGGTCCAACAGGCGGTGGTAAAACAACTTTAATCTCGTTCTTAACAGGCATGGCGATGCGACATAGCAAGCTGCGCTGTTATCTTTTTGATCGTTATTTAGGTGCGTATGTTTTCACCAACGCTGCCGCAGGATCTTACATTAATATTGACAGTGCTGGTGAAGATGAAAGCACAGGGCAATCTTGCTCTCTTAACCCTTTCCAGTGTGAAGATACAAATGAAAACCGCGCGTTCCTAAGATCCTGGCTACAAGGTATCTCGGGACAAGATGATTCTGAATCATTGGAAGAAATTGGTCGCGCTGTGAAACTAAACTTTGAGTCTGGCCTTGATAAAAACCAACGCTCACTCAAAACGCTTCATGAAGTTTGCTTTGCCCCTGACAGGCCTGTTTCAAAATCTTTAAGAAGATGGATTGACCCACAAATTTATGGCAACATTTTTAACGCTGATGTCGATACACTCGATACAGGAACAAAAAAACTGATCGCATTCGATTTCACACGAATTTATGCCAGTGAAGACTTAACTCAAGCAATGCTTTCCTATCTTATGCACAGAATTCAAGCCACAATTTCCGAGAGAAATGCACCTGCCTTGATTTTCGTGGATGAGACCGAACCTCTCTTAAAACACCCGACTTTCCGCGACTGGTTCTTGAAAATGCTGCAAGAGTATCGTAAAAGAGGTGCAGGTGTTTTATCAGCTTTCCAAAGACCCGAAGCCTTAAAAGCAACAGGTGTGAGTGAGTTGATTCGTGGACAAGCACAGACAATGTTCTTTCTTCGCAATCCACAAGCACAAGAAAAAGATTATGACGATTTTTCATTGACCGATACTGAATGGAATTTTATCAAAGGGAAGACGGCCATCCACTTGCAACGAGCTGTTTTGGTGAAGCGCGCAACTGGAGAGTCTGTCATTCTAGATACTGACTTGGGTGTTCTTGGTCCACATTTGAGAATATTTAACAGTGGTCGTGACTCTGTTAAAATGGCTGAAACACTTAGAAAACAATTCGGCGACGGATGGGTCAAAGAATATCTGGATGCGTAAGAAGGGATGCTTTAAGATGAAAATTATGCTTAAAACTATTTTCAATAAAAACACTGTATTTTTGACATTTCTTCTTGTCATTTTAGCAGCATGTGGAACCACAAAAAGCCCTGACCCTGTTGGTGTTGGGCGCGATGTTAATGAATACAAGAAAAGCCCTTGTGCATGCAATGAAATCCCACAGAACTTCTCTGACTGGAGACATAGTTGATGGTAAAAATAAAGAAGAAAACAGATAAGGACGCTGAAAACAACCCACCGGAAGACAAACTTGGAAAGTATCCAAAAGATGTTGATGTTCCAGTCCTGGGTGAAAGACGCTATTTATGGGTTTTGCGCGTGTTTGCCGTTGCGCTTGGCGTAAGTATGGCATTAAACCTTGCCCTTACATTTACTGTTGCTTCTGTTTTTCCAATGAAGCGCGTTGAACCTTTTCTTGTTACTTTTAAAGACAAAGATCAACAACTTGTACAAGTCATGCCTATTCGTCGCAACATGGAAGGCTTCCAGGTCATGACGGAAGGATTGATCAGACAATATATCACACTGACAGAAGAAATCTTTCCTAATAAAACAGCCATGAGTAAGAAATGGGGCCCCAACAGCTTTGTTTTTGAACATTCAGCTCAAGGGGTGTATCAAAAGTTTTACGGGCGTGCGATGCCTGCCCTTAAGGAGTTTTTGGAGCGTGAATGGTCTCGATCAGTAACGATAAACTCTCTGGAAGAAGTTGCCCCAGGATTTTGGAATATAGATTACGAAACCCTTGTTTATGATGATCAAGGTGAGCCCCTGACGCAGGAACCAGAGCGTTGGATTGCCTCTATGACCATCGCCTTCTTACCAAAAGAAGTGAGTTATGATAGAAGTCTTGTAAATCCTTTTGGCTTTACAGTCACTGCTTTTGGTGTCAGACCAAAGAAAAATTAGTAAAGGTAAAGAGTTGTGAAAAAATTTCTTGTTTTGCTTATTGTAACATTTTTTACAATCGCAGCTGCTGAAGTACAAGCGCAAAGCGCACCACCGATTCCTGGATCAAGCGGCGCAACATATGTCCAAAAGTCTCGAGACACATCAAATGATCCGAATGACGGCAGACTGACACGCGGGCTTTCGACAATACAACCCCCAAGACCTCCACAAGCACCCCAGCCTAGAAGAACTGTCCGCAAACCTGCGCCGTCTTCAAGCTCAAGTGTTTCACCCAGCTCTCTGAGACCTATTGATCCTGCGCGACGTGCAATTGTTGAAGACCAGATGCGCGGTAACTATCCCGTTGTTAGTCGCCTTCCTGGACTACCACTTGGAACTATCCAGGAAAGCTGGGACAGACCTGTACCTTCTCCTGGACAACGTTCACCTGGTGTTGTTTGGTTTGAATGGAATCCTAATCATGTCATGGCGATCCGGACACGTGACTATATGATCTCCACGATTCACTTCCCAAGCTGGGAAAACATTAAAACATTCTATATTGGTGACCCACATATTTTTGAAGCTCAAAAAGTTCAAACGAATCTATTGGCCCTAAGATCAACCAATCCTGGCGCTGATACTAACATGACAGTTATTGGTACAAGTGGGAATGTTTACAATTTCTATGTGCGCTCTGAAGGATGGAATACAAATCAAATCACAGACTTAACCATTTACATTAACGTACGCAAAGGTGGCTCACAAAAAGCAGGCATGCTTGGCCACCCTAAAGAATACGGACCTGATCTTGCTTATTCTGGTGGCGCACCTTTTGGGTCTCCTACACCTTATGCAATTGGGAACACAATACCTGCTATTCCTAATGGATCTGGTTATGTGCCATCAGGACTATCAACCCCTGCACACGCACAAGCTTTAAACGATGGGTTGGCACTTTATCCACCTGATTATATCCGTCAAATTGCGTATCGCCCTGAAAACTTACAGTTTGATATGAAAATGTATGCTGAAACAATTGATGATGCAGAAATTGCGCCTGAACGTGTTTTTCATGATGGTGTTTTCACCTATCTTGATTATGGACAAAATGCTGAAAACATTCGTCGTCCAGTTGTTCACCTTGTGATCGATGGATCAGACACATTGATCAACACGCGCACAGCAGGTCCCAAAAACAATGTCATTATTGTTGAAGCCGTTGGCGACTTAACACTTCGCAATGGGCAAAAGATTGTCTGTATCCGTCAGCATGCGGCTCCACGCGTTGGAGGCGCAATTATTTCGAAAGAAAGTGGTATCGAAAGACAAAGTAAAATGCCTGGCAACGGCGAAGGTATTGATATTGGCACGACAACCTTAAAGCCTGGTTCAGAACCACGTAAAATTCAAAGACTTGCACCAAAATCGCAAGGAAGATCAGGAAGAAGCGGTGTTGAGGTAGATCAGCTTCCAATAGAAAAAGACACACCTCGCTTTTCTCCGCGACCAATTTTTTAAGGGTATCTGATGCGTAAAGGCCTGTTTTTTCTTTTAAGCTTATGTTTACTAAATGCCTGTATATCGCTAGATGGTCTCTCTTTTTCAAAAAAAGGGCCGCCAACAACTCTGCCACCTCAATCACACCCTCAAAGTCGCTTGATAGAAAACCCAACTGTTACTGTTTCTCCTATTGGTTTGCCGGTTAAACAAGAAATTATCGGCGCAATGGATGATGCAATTACTGAAATTCCTATCGGTGAGAATGTTCTGGTTCCTTACCCGGTCACACGACAGGAGAGCTTGCCTGATGTTATCATTGATGATTTTTCTGCTATTGGCATTCCTGCTGTTGACGCTTTCCGTCTTTTACTCAAAAACACAAATATTGCTTTGTTAATTGATGAAGATGCCTCTCATCAACCTGTTTCCATTCTTAATGTCACAGGCCTCTTGCCTGAAATCATTGAGAGTATTTCTAACGCAACGGGACTTCATTATAACTTTAAGGATGGTGTTTTGCATGTGAAGCTTAAAGAGGGGTTTGTTGTTCTTTTACCTCCTGTTGACCCTCTTTTCAAAGAAGTTCCAAAAATGATCGAAGCACTAGGTGCAGAAGACATACAAGTTGACAAGTTTAGTCGCATGCTTGCTTTCAAGGCAAAAAAACAGTCTTACCTACGCATCAAAGCCTATCTTGAACAAATTAGAAAAAGCAAAGTCCTTATTGTGTATGACACATATATTTGGGACGTGGCACTCAACAACATTAACCCTTCTGGTGTAAAATGGTTCGACTTTATTAACAGCGAAAAGAAACGTGCATCCCTGAACTATACAAGTAATTATACACCTGGCAGCTCAAACTCCCCAATGGTTTACAACTTTGCTGAATTTGACCTTTTTGGGCTTTATGACTTTCTTCAATCTCAAGGATCTGTAAGAACAATTTCAAAACCTGTCTTAACACATCTTTCAGGAACAAAAAGTGATTTTCACGTTGGCCGGTCAGACTTTTTCGTTAGTAAAGTTGGGTCCTCAACAAGAGGTGACTCTGTTAACACGACGGTTGAAACTGAGAAGCTAGATTCAGGACTTAAACTCTCGCTTGCCGGAGATTATCAAGATAATACAATTTATTTAAAGATGGACGTTAACCTAAGTGACGTGACATCATACCAAAACTTTAAAGCCCTTGGGACCGAGCTGCATCTTCCACAAACCTCCAAAAGAACTGTCAGCACCTCTGCACGTGTGCGCCCGGGCGACTTCCTGCTGCTTGCTGGCATGAATCATGCAACTGATACATCTAAGGACAAATCGGGATCGGATCACCTTCTGTTGTTTAATAAAGCAGAAAATGAATCTTTCACAAGGTCTGAGATTGTTATTGTTATTCGCCCTCGAATTGTCAGCTTTGTTTCTAAGTAAAGGTTGTTGAATAAACATGCGTAATTGGTTTTTTTTCGTAGGCTTATGTGGCTTGCTGGCAATGAGCAATGCTATGGCGGCAAACCCCTTTCTGCCTACAGATAAAAAACAACCTCCCGCCACCGAGAAAAAAGTCGAAAAAGAAGCTGTCGAAGAAAAGGCTCATAAAGCGCCTCCCCAACAGGAAAAAACTGAAAAAGCATCAGCTGTCAAAGAAAAAGCCCCTACACCAAACGCTGAAAAGAGTTTAAAAAATCTCCCTGAAAAGAAACATAAAGAAAAAACTGTTGTAAAAAAAGAAGCAATTCCTGCCGAAAAAGTTAAAGCAACACTGAAAACGCCACCTATTAAAGAGGCGCATGAAAAAAAACCGCTTGAAAAGAATGTAGAGAAACCCCTTAAACCAAAGCAAAAAAAGCAACCCCCTAAGATCGCACGCAAAGAAGAGCCCAAAGCGAATAAAGAAACAGCTTTAATATCACGGACATATAGACGCAAACAAACGCTTAAAAAAACAAAGCCAAAAAGAGTGCAGCACAAAAAAACTATACAGTCACGGGACAGCTTTCCTCTCAAAGTTCTTGGCATTAATGGTCAAGAAGCATTATTAAAGTTTGGGAATGATATTTTTTCACCAAAACATAATACGTGGTTCCATATAAAAAGTGAGCCTTACCTTATGCGTATTCGTGACGGTAATATACGCCTTTATAACCGTCATGGTATTGTTGTTTTTGAAGGTGCCGTTGGTAGTGGCGTTGTAAAGGAGTGGTAACGTGAGCGAAGAAGACAAAAAAGAAGAACCCGCCGAAGACAAGCAGCCAGAAGCAGAAGCAGAAGCAGAAGCAGAAGCAGAAGCAGAAGCAGAAGCAGAAGCAGAAGCAGAAGCAGAAGCAGAAGCAGAAGCAGAAGCAGAAGCAGAAGCAGAAGCAGAAGCAGAAGCTG
>JAUHZY010000006.1 GCA_030425825.1 Alphaproteobacteria bacterium | reverse complement strand
CGTATTTCATAGATCGGTTTACCAAACTCTTGTTGATGCAGTGTTTGGGTTCTTTCGAAATACCGATTCAAGTCATTCATATCGGTTTTGTCATCAATACCCAGATACGGATAATGATCAAGGTATTGTCCGAAGATAGCATCGCAATCCTTTTTATACTGAATGGTATCTAGGATATGTTGATGCCAAAAATCATCAATGTCTTGGGAAGGAGGAAGCTGATGCGTTTTGTTGTCATACTTTCTAAGCAGGAATAAATAATTACGATAAAGCTTACTAATAACCGCCACCTGTCGTGGCTTCCAATAAAAAACATCAACGAGTTTATTGCAGATATTAACTAAATCTAACTCGTTAAAAATGTAATGTGCGGATTCAACAAGTGGTTTATCAGCTCTAGAAATACTGGCGGCTACAACTTCCATTTCAAACACATCCGTATGGAATTTATATTAAAATACGCTGGGGTAATTTATAATTAATCAGCTAAATCGCAATATACGCATGTCGTATCTACAATTCAAGCAAACAGCGTAATTAATTCTTTCTTAAGCATGCGGGTTTAATATATTTTTGTGAGTCGTAAAACACTATACAGTTATGAATCCAAGTAACAAAGCATTTTTCACCAAGCTATATTTATTTAAAAGCCATCGTATAAGCTAAGCTACGCAGCATCTTCAAACTTACTAAAATCTATTTTCTTTAGCTTAGGTTGCTTCGTTACCCATAAGTCATACTGCGCTTGCATAGCAAGCCAGCTTTCTGGGCTTCGCCCTAAAGTAGCAGATAAGCGCAATGCCATTTCTGGTGAAACAGAAGCTTGGCAATTAATCAATCGGTTAATCGTTGACGGGGCCACTTGCAAATATGTCGCAAGAAACCTAACGCTTAAGTGATAAGGCTCAAGATATGTTGCCTTAATAAAATCACCAGGGTGCGGTGGATTGTGCATAGTCATCAGTGATAATCCTCGTAATTTAGTATGTGTACATCGCCTGCTATAAATTCAAATGTTAAACGCCAGTTCTTATTTACTCTAATAGACCAAAGTGACTTTTTGGAACCCTTTAACCTATGAAGAAAGTACCCTGGAATGTCCATATCTTCTATACTTTGAGCGGTATTTAATGCTGCTAACTGCATGCGCAACCTTGACGCATGTTTAGCTTGTATTCCACTTACCTTTCCTGCCTCAAAGAAAAGCCGAAGCCCCTTGTGCTTAAAACTTTTGATCATGATTAATTATAGCCTGTTGCGTTACACGAATCAAGGTGATGGTATCACACTACGCTATTCATAATCAATTGAAATCAATAGAGTATTATTAACAAGCCCAGCATAGCTAAAGAAAACACGTATCAACTCACACAGGAGGCGGCAATCTCGGTTTTCTCAGCGCTGCCGCCACTGAATTTACCGTATTACCAATCACCCGTGGAATACTACGATATCCAAAAACCGCTAAACACATCGCCGATAATCCATCGGCTTGCCAAGGTTCTAACGAATGCCAAGCATGTTGCACCCAGGCACCAGCTTGTGGCGAAATAAATGAAGCTAACAATGGCGACGCAAATAATAAAAACGCTGACCAACGCATGACTTTATCTTTATCGGCTAACTGCGCTAATTCCCATTCACTGTTAGCCTGCTCTCTCGATAACACCATTTGCTTACGCGCTTCAATTTCAGCAAGCTTTAAATCCTGTTTAGCATGGGCGCGTTCTTTAAAGAAGCCAAATACCGTGCTGATACCAGAGAAGATTAATGAGAAAGGGTTCATTGATTTCGCTCCGTGGCTTCTACCTCAGTTGCTTTTACCTCATTAGCTTTCACCTCACTTGCTTTCACCTCATTAAAAAAGGCCTTTAAGATTACAAAAAAGAACACCGCACAATACACATCAACAACACACCACCAAATGGCTAAACCGTGAAAAAGCGTCACTAGATAACAGTCAATCCCAAAGGATATCGGAAACCACATCGCCATCAATATGGAAGGAAAGACCAACACCCCTTGATAACGTTTTAACAAATAACGTGCACCTGTCATGATAAAGTGGCTAAATCGTTTAATCATATTCCTTAACAGCAACTTTACGACCAATAAATACAAAACCCACGACAAGCTGTTGAGCTTCTTCCATAGCTCGCTATCCATAACACGCTACCTTTGATTACATATCCACTGCTCTTGTTCATCACAACAACTCGGGTCACGTTGAGGCGGGATGCAACGCGCATCAGGATCAGGAGTGGGACCCGGGGTTGGAGCTGGAGTTGGAGCTGGAGTTGGAGCTGGAGTTGGAGTTGGTCCTGGTGCTGGGGTTGGCCCTTCCGACGGTGAAGACGAGCTAGACTCACGCAATAACAGCGGTATGGCAATACCTGCAGATAAAGCGATTAAGAATATACATGCAATCGCTTTTAGCTTTTTAGTACAACGCTCTCTTGGTGGCTCTGAACCAAGCTCTACATCCAACGCACCGTAATCAAGGCCAAACAATGCCGTAGGCCGTTGCGTTCTTGTTTCAACTTCTTGCATTTCTAATGAACGAAACACATCCGAAGAACCAAATAAAGTAGCTTTATTAACGCGATTTGAATATCGATGATTTCTCATGAACAATTTCCTTTAGTTAAATCAGCATCTTCCAATAAGACGCTGGATTGAATATCAGTTTTAAGTGCAATCTCCTGTACCTTTCCATCGACAATAGTACAAAGGCTTTTCTTATCTGTGTTATAGAAGATGACACCCGAGTTATTAATAAGCGCCGACAGGTTCTGGAAGGTCGTGTCATCCACTTGTCGGGTAAAAGCGGTCGCCACATCAGAATTAATTAATAGCTTTAATTGCTGACTACCGTTGATCTCATACCACAATCCCTTAACATCCCCCTTGAAAAATGCCGGGGTTTTGGTAAAGCTATATAATATGAAGGTACTGCAGACACTGCCGTCTTCCACAGTATGATCAAAGATCTCGATCACTTCCCCCTTCTCAAAGGTACCTGCTTTTGCCTCTTTAACAGTATGCGCTGTTAACCGCACCTGACCACTCGGCAAGGCGCTGCCTTTTATATAGTAGTTTTGACCGTTACGGGCGATAGCAAATAAATCTTCTGCCTGTATCGACTGACCATCAGCCAGTTCGCTAATCTTCTTACTCATGCTGCCTCCACTCTCCGGCAAATTCATTAATCTTCTTTCTCATGCTGCCTCCACTCTCCGGCGAATTCATTAATCTTCTTTATCATGCTGCCTCCAAAGAAATGCGCTCGTTATTTTCCAGTAATAAATCACCACCAATTTCCAATAACAAATAACCACTAACAGGATAGGATCTTCTCCTATGCAATAAGAATGGCAACGCCATTAAGGTTTTAATCGGTCGCCTTAAAAACTGCATGCCCACCTACCCCTATTGCTTATCCATCTTGTTTACCCACCTTGTTTATCCATAAAAATACAATCCTACGTGTTGTGCGATATCGCTATTACAAATAATAATGTCCGTGGCGCTATCAGGTATGGCGATACCCGCTTGGTCACTAATATAGTGAACCGGTGTAAATTGAGCGGTGGCTATGGGTGTAAAATCACTAAAACCCACATGTACTGTTTGTTGCGCTGAGACATAAAACAATCGGGCTTTATTGGGTATCTTTAATGTGGCTTTCTGGTTGGGGGCTAATTGGGCTGCAAAACGCGTATCACTGTTCGAAGGAATATATGTCGTTAATCGTAAGTCTTGCGTTAATAAGTAATTTAGCTTTTTCATAAATAACAACCCACCACGGCCTCTTCGGTTTCAGTGCGGGTTGGTAATAACTGTCGGTCTAATGCCAAACTTAACGTTTGGAAGGCTTTAACACCATGACTGGACCAGTCATGACAAGGGGTTTCTTTATAGACGCCACGCTTATCATCAAACTCTTGTCGGTAATTCGATAAGCATTCAATTAAACGTTCAGTTTTTATTTTATCAAAGGTGGAACGATAAATATACTCTCTAATCACACGAATACCATCCATCAGTGACTGCAATCGCGGCGTGGTCACCACCCACTCCCCGCGCTCTTCTAACCATTCCTTGGATGTTTTACCAGTTTGCCAAGATTGGTTATTGCCATCGTGCGGTAGAATTAAGTAACCCTTACGCAGTTGTTTACTTTGCAGGTAGCGATCTATCTTTTCTAAATAAAAACTAATGTCTTTACGGTGATCTTCCAAATAATAAATAATGCTGGGTTTATTCTTCTGTGGTAATTGAAAGAACACTAGAGCAGTGGCATCATCCACACCAATATCAAAGGCGATATGCACGGGGTAGACGGGATCATAAAGGTTATTCTGATAACGCCCATCGTCATCAATGGTTTTAACCGCTCTGGCAAAGTAGTTAATGCTTTCATTTAAGCACACCACTGAGAAATACTCTTGCTGGATTAAATACTCTGGCATCCCATCCCGTCGGCTTTCATCAATCATCTCATCCGTAATATAACGCTCACCTTGATCATTTAAGAGGGTTAAAGCAGACTCCTCACGCGTAAACCAACCACTGTCCTTTTTCACCTTTTGCATCAAATGATAGGCATGATTCATGCCATCATAGGTGGTCTGCAAAATATAAAAACCCTGACTGTTCTTAAATACTGGCATTAATACACGGTAGGCTCGGGGATCACTCCAGGCATATTCACTAAAGACTGCCCCCTTTAAATTAATACCTCTTAAGCGATCATACTTCTCACTCCCAAAGAAGGAAATAATTGAACCATTCGTTAATTCAATTTCCATCGCCTGTTGACTGACTCTGGCGATCATGCATTTCGGAATAAAGTTCAGAAAGCGAATCACTTCCGTACTACCGGGGATTGTTAAAAAACCATTCCACAATATCTTCCTAGCTGCGGCGTAAGTGGGATAAATCATGGCATAAGGCCCTGGATTTAAAATGGCCTCTTTAACGATTAATGTCCACGATTCTACCTCTTTCCCGGCTCGACGAGGTAACACTTCAAAAAAACGCTTAAAGCCTTTATGATAGTAAGCCGCATGCAGCGCGTGTTGGTATGGGCGTAAAGTAATCGGTAACACGGCTTCTTTGCGCCCATCACCATAGTGAAAGTATAAATTCGTGTCTTTATCCTGACGGATGCTAAAGGCCTTGCGCTGCAGCTCACCCAACCCTTCCAATGTCTTTTTCAGTTGTCGCTTTTGCATCTGCTAACCTACAACTTAATCATTACGTTCATAAATGACGTAGGTTGCATATTGTTATGCGCCTGCCCTCTTAACCCACTGGATTGGCCATTTTCACTCGATACACCTTGTAATGCATTAGCATAGACCAGTGGAATCATCCCTATGGAATATACAAATCTCGAATTAAAATTGCCATGTTGATATTGGTGGGTATGTGGTGGAATTTCAGCTTTGCTAAGCGTATGTCTTTCTTCACCCAAAGCATCTCCGAGTTTCCTTGGTGACAAACCACCACCATGCCCTGCAACTGCTAAAGCGCGCCCTAAGGTTTTTGGCAAATGAATCGTTTTATTGGCGTTAAAGTCAGCTTGCGCACTCTTGCCACGCTGCGGTAAGACAGGCGCATTTCGGTTAGGAATATTGTTCCAGAGCAATTCAAACAATGCTTGCGTATCTTTATTCGCACGAGTAGTGGCTCTAGATTTAGCATTACCTAAGGTGCCATCATTCATTAATACCCAACCGCTGTCGGGTTTGTTCTTTAATGTTAATTTTACATCGCCAGTAGTAAAGATCGGCACGATGGTATTAAGCTTCTCATGCACGGTCATGCGCTGTTGTGTTAAATCATCAAAGTAACCAATAAGTCTCGCACCATCGAGATTAGGTAGCTGCTTAGCCAACTCGGCGCGCAATGTTGAGACATCCGGGTTCTCTTCTAACAATACGTTGGTAATGACATTATTCACACACTTCCAAATCTCACCGGATTGCAGCACGGGTACGGTGGTTTGCAATGATGTGCTAATAATAGCATTTTGTGGATAATGCAAGGCGCGCTTATCAACCGTCGTTAGATTTTGCTGAATCAATAACAGTAATCGTAATAAAGCCTTATCTAATGCTTCACCACTAAAGTTACGAGCGTTCTTAAACTCAGTATGTAGTTCAGCTGGCATGGCGCGTGCCAAGGTAATAATGGATTGGTTGGTCGGTGCTTTATCAAAGGTGACTTGGCCACCGGCTTCATCCCCCACCGGTGATACGGTATAACCTCCTTGTTGTAAATCAGCACTTGAGGGTTCTTTCCCCGGTGGTGTGATATACACCGCCATATCATCGGCTTGCAGTAACAGGTAATGATAATCAAAAGACTTTGCCACACCATCGGCAATATATTGATTAATCGTGGAGGGTGGTGGTAATTGTAGCTCTTTCATACTGTCTTCCTTCTGACTACGATGACCCATATAAAACCTGCTGACCTTTATCATGAAACGGTTGCTGACCCAGTGCGGCTTGCACATATGGATTCAACACGGGGACACGGGCTAATGGCAACACATCGGACGTTGCTTTACCCAACTCCCGTGTCGCACCCTTGCCGTCCCCTGATAACAACCGTAATGGCACAGCCCCGATATCGCCTAATGTTTTTAATGACGGTGTTTTTAAGATTGACCAGACTAAATCGCTGTTTTGATGACTGGTATCTAGCATGCGTAAGAACACCCCTAGACCGGGTGCTGACCAATTGATGATGTCTTTGATGGAAGCGTCTTGAAGAGCCGGTGTTGATTGACCCTGACCTAGGTTATAGAAGTAATCTGAGAGAAAGGAGAGCGGTAACACATAACCAAAGTTCTCAAGTGCGGCTACTAACTTCGCATTGGTATTGGCGGCATTGGTAAAACCGCCATACAACACGCGATTCCAATAAGAAATTAAAAAGCCTTTAAACTGCATAAAGCACCTTACTGCCTCCCCGGTAAAGGTCCCCGGTTTTGTCCCTTGCGCCATCATGGCTTGCTCATACCAACCCGGATTTAAAATGGCATGATCTGCACCGACATCAAAAAAGGCGTGCAGCTTGCGATGTAAGTCCACACGGATTTGAGATAGCGGCACCTCTGAATTAACACCGTATTGTTTATCACGTAAAGTCTTAAGCTCATCATCACTTATCGACTTTAAGGAATCCAAGTGCCAATACTTATCATTGATATGACGCCGATAGAGATTCCATTCATCGGAGTTGATATTTAATTGATGCAGAAAGGCTTGACGTTTCGCTGGTAGACTCTTAAAGGCTATATCTTTATCCCGCGCCATTAACCGACTCATCGCCGCTACCACACCGACCCGATGTCCCTCGTCTTTCATTTGCATCCCAATGGCTTTATAAAATAACCGGTTAGTTTTGGACATTACAGAAGATAGATTATTAGCATCAACAAAACGGCCGATATAACCGATTTCATGCTGAAGGGATAGATGCAACATCTTGGCAATTGATTTTGTTTCATCATCCGTGTACTGCTGCCATAATCCTGATAGTGATTGCATAAAGCCTTTTAAATAACCCGTGTCTAACGATTGTGACAGAAAGGAGGCAGCAATATTTACGTCCGATAAAGATGAGAAGAATAAGCCACCATTCGCTGCCATGCCCGTAATACTTCTTAGATTGGCTCCGAGTGCTGCTAGAGTTGGGTTCTCCGGCACACTGGTTTGTCCCGTAATGGTCTTAAAGATATTTGCATTACTTTGATACCACGCATTGGATTGTTCCACCTTCTCGGGTTCGGCTTTGACAATTCGGTTATAGGTGTAGCTGGGCACGCTACCAAAGAGATCACTTAAACCCGCACGGCGACTGACACTGTGCAAATCACGCATGGCAGATGGATATAAACCACCCGCGCCGTATTCATTGGAATAGTGCAAATAACTTCGCATGTCTTTCCACACAAAGAACAAATGCCTTTTCTTCAGCACCGTATCGATATCCGTTGGCACTGCATTATTTAATAAACTGTCTGAACGACGTGTCACAATATTGTTGTAAACAGTGTTGAGTATCGCATCAATGCGATCGTCATCAATAGCACCCGCCTCATCAACAGCACTGCTCTTGGCAAAGGTTGCGTCTTTATCCAACAATGGCAGAATAAAGGACTTCCACTGTTCACGCGCCTCATCTCGAGTAGGCGTTTGCTTTTTCATGCGATTGAATAGGTTCTTTATTAGCCCTTGGTTCTTACCTAAGAGTTTCACCGGGTCATGCACGGCTTTAAAGAAGCGTTTAGGGTGTAACTGGTCTAAGGTATACGCACCGGAACGTAATAAAAGGTAATCACTTTGCTGGTGAAACTGCTTTAAGGCATTCGCTATTTTCTGATGTGTAACGTCACCACCGTGACCATCAAAAGCTGCCGCAATCTTAGTATCGTCACCACCCTGATAAAAACGTTGATAATCGACTTCCGATAACTTATTGAAGAGTGCAGAAGCCAAGGTGTTTTGATGCGCTTTAGTGGCACTTTCAACATTATCACCGAGATTCTGTCGCTTGCTATAGATACGCACCATTAGACTGCGCAAGGTCGCTTTATTATGTCTAACCTTATCAATTAACACAGCGGCTTTACGTTCTGTCTCAGCAATACTCTTGGCAGAATCAATAGCGCGCTTTAAGTTGTCATCACCTACCGCCTTAATGGCTGCATCATAAGATAAGCCTTCTGACTTCACCCGATGTTGCACTTCCCCAATATAGGCTTTTAAATCTGCCTCACTTAAATCGGCAAAGCGTTGCTGAACCGCGTCAATACAATGTTGAATATCAGCCATTAAATGCTCCTCTTACGCATTGGAATAACTGCTGCCAAGTTTCCTCATCTTCTTCAAAGTGTTTGGCTTTTTGCAAACTGGCTTTGACTTTCTCATAAAGGGCTTGCACTTCTTTATCACGTTCTTGCGGGAAGTGTTCAAGTACTTCTGTAATTGTTGGTGTGGTGTTGGCTTCTGGGGATGATGCCGTGGCTGTAGTGTTAGCCTCTGGGGATGACCCCGCTGGTGTAGTGTTTGACGGTTGAGATTGAAGCACGTCGTTGACTTCTTTGATCTGTTGGGCTGGACTCTTAATAGGCTGCGCCTTTGATAATAAGTAATCTGCCGTACGTAAGACGCCCTTTTGCCGTTCTGTCTCTTGTAAATAATGCAGATGACTTAATAACGCACGTGCCGCTGATGAATGTTTGGCGTCTTCGAGTAAACGTTTATAAGCAGGTGATTTGAAATACTGTGGCGCCAATCGCCCTTTGTCTGTTAATAGGCGGTAATGGTGGGCTTTCAACGGATTATTATCGACCTGCTGTATAAGATCTTGATGGTATTGTTTGGCTAAGGTGTTACGATCTTTAATCACTGCTTGCTGATAATCGGCAAACGCTTCCAAACCCTTTACTTTATCGCTATCTTTTAACAGCTCGGATACATTGGTTTCCAATAGTATCTTTGGCAATTCCGTATGAACGCTGACTCCATCACTCGCATTTAAAGCATGAGCCATTGCCGCCTGCAGGTTTGTCATTTGGTGCGGTTGAATAATATCGTAACGTACTTTATTGCTTTCTATCTCAATATCAGGCCGATAACGGTTAATAATGGTTTGTGCATTGTCTTGTGTTTTAGCTTGTTCTTTACTATCTGAAGGCGCCTCCTTTTCAACTGCATCAACTACACTCTCTTCTTCAGGCGCTAGCTTACCCATACGATTCTTTAGTAGCCGATAGGCAAATGGTATGGCCGGTATTAATAATGACAAGCCACCTAGTGTTGCTGATGTTTCCGCCACACCGGCCCAATGGATTCGCTGATGTTTTGCATTATAATTCTCAACGACTGATTGCGGCAAATAAGAAGCGGCGCCAACAAAGCCCGCATTAGCAGCTGTAGATATACGCGACATAGCAACGTTTGATAATGAACGTCCCAAACCTGTGGCTAATAATCCTCGAGTAGCACCAGTCGCCAGTAGTGATGCGCCTGCATCGGTCATTACATTTAAGGGGTTAGTAATAACGCCCACCATATTTCCTAAAAAAGCGGCCACACTAGAGCCATTGTCTACATAATGTTGAGTTGCATCAATCAGCGCTTTAACGCCTTGTGCTTGTTGAGAGTTATGAGTCGTTGGGTTTATTAATGATTTTAATATGACGGGAGCTGCAAAACCTTCTTCAAAGCTTGTTGCGGCATTTAATCCCAAGGTGTTCAAAAACCCTGGTTGCTCAATCGTATTAGCACGCAAACTCGCTTGGACTGCTAATGTTTGTCCGGTATCTAATAGGCTCATCTCACCACCCTCACAAAAACGGCACTAGGTTATAGGCCGGTGATAAGGTCGGCATGGTTTTAGCTTTCTTCATGAGTACTTTCTGCTGTTGTTGTGCTTGATGTTGCGCGGCAATTAATAGATGTTGGCTAAATGGCACACGACATACCACTTGGTTCAGATGTCGATTGACCACAATTAAATTCCCATCGGGTGTATTGGTGACTAAAAACGGTTGATTACTCATTCCCGCTAAGACAGCTTCATCGCTCGCACCAGTGTGTTGTTGCAGGTAGTGTTTACAGCGATCCTGTAATACATAATCACTTAAGCCCGCAGCCTGTGCGGATGTAATGGGTAGTGTTTTTAAATTGAAGCTGTAAGCACTGCTACTATGGCCACTTTTGATCTGATAACTCTCCTGCATTAGGCGGTTAGCTTTATCCATATACGCTGACAAGTTCGACAACTCAGGATCGTTATGTGCTGAAGCTTGAAAGAGCACCATATTGCTGAGTAAGCTTTTGATAGTTGATACTCGCTGTGAACTGTTCGGCAACGCGCTAATATAATTTAATGACTGATAAATCGCTGGATGAGTAAAGAAACCCTTGGTGTTAATCGCACTCATGATATCGGATTGATGCTCACCGTCTTTCATCAAGAGATTGGAATAGTCTTGCCCCATTTGATTGGCTTGAATCATCATTGGCAATAATGCTGCTGTGTCTTGATGCGCATTTAGACGCACAAGATTAGCGATCTCTTGCTGGCGAGGTGTGTCAAAGCTATTAGCAGCATAGACACCCACTGAGCTGTTCGCATAGGGCTGCATAAACTTCACTAGTGCATTGGGATCACCACCCAATTGAAAGGCAGATTCTGCGGTCGCTAACGCGGTTTTAGGTATTGGTTTAATTAAGTTAGCAGGGACGTTCAAAGCATGAGCTTGAGACACCAACTGACGATAATATTGTTGTGTCACTTGATTCATCTTATCAGCACGCTCAGCATCACTTAAACTGCTATCGTCTTTAATGGATGCTGTGGCTGCATTATACCGATCGATAATGGCTTCGCCCTGTGCGGTTTCATTCATAGCCGCTGGAAAGTCCGTCGATAATAGGTGCGTGAATTGTCGATAGTGATTGAGTTCGGCTTTCTCACTAACGGTGACATTAGGGTTCTTTGACAATGTTGCCATACGAGACATAATCACCGGGTAGCTTTGATTACTTTGAATGACACCTTTAGCAGTTTGAATACCGTTTAATACCTGTAAAGCGGCTTGTGCTTTATCTGCTGACATCGATAAATAAGCCTGGGTATTCACTTGACCTTGATGCGCTTCTGCAACAAAATCAGTAAAGTTACTGTCTTGATTATGGATATCAAACGATAAACCTGTATGTGTTTGGCCTACCGATTGTTTGACGGGTCGTGCCACACCTTTATCAAAACCAAAGGATTGCAAGGCATGAAACTTATCGGGCGTGAAGTCATCTTGATTATCCGGATGCACTAGTGACATTAATGCCGAAGCTTTATCATGAACCGCATGCAATAATTGAATGGCGTTATGATAATACTGCGGTGAAATAGAGCCTGCCTTTAGCGCATGTTCAAGACGACCTTGCAGTGCTTCACTTAAGTCGCTAGCCGTTTGATGATCACCACTTAAATACCCATTACCAATGGTTTGCAAATCACTGGGCAAATCATTACTGAGTGTTTCAGCTTCTACTAAACGTGCTTGGCGTAGTTGCACACCAGATGTAAAGGTATGAAATTGCGTCAATTCATTATCGAGCATACGACTCAACGACAGTCGATTGTTTAAGTTTAAGGGCACACTTTCTAAGCCACCCTTTGCCCCCGCCAGATTCGCCAATTGTTGTTGAATATTAGCCGCGCTAGGATCTGCCTGAACTGATGTTTGCGCTGCAACTTTGGCTTTCTGGAACTCACTGGCTTGATGCAAGGCAAGCGCTTGACTGGCTTCACTGCTTAAGCTCTTACCGAGTTTAGCCAATGCTTCATGACCTTCAACATCAAGTTGAACTTTAGGCGGATTCATAACAGGATAATTATTATTGTATGTGGGTAGATTAGCACTCATGATTTACCTCGCTGATAAGCCGCTCCGGCTAACATGCTGCCGATATTTAATACATCCCCCGATACACTAGCAGCAAACTTTTCATTCACTTCCTGCTTTTTCACATCGGCTTGGGCTTGTGTTAATTGCTGTGCGATATCGAGATTGTGTTGCTCTCGTGCCGCGACATTAAAGGTATTGCGTTGGATGGCATTAAAGCTAGAGCTATTAAAACCCACACCGCGCGTCGCTTCAGCCGCTTCTTGTGCACTTAAATACGATTGCAGTCGATCATAATTGGCCAAGGTCTTTTGCTGATACTGCACTTCAGATTCTTTGGATTGCAGTTCTATTTGTTGAAGAGCTGCATTACGCGCTGCATTTTCCTCTGAGACTTCCATCACGGTACTACCGACTTCAACTGCGGCACTCGCTACTAGAAATGCAATCGCACCCATGCTATATCCCCCAACTCGTTATTTCATAACTGATACTTTGCAGATTTAAGGGAAAGGGACTGTTTTGTGAAATATGGATATGAAAGTCCCGCTGACAGCCACTGCCGATAGTGATGACACTAGTGTCGGAACGCGGTACTAAATTATCATTATGGCGAATATCACCAAAATACTGGTATTTAACGAGCTCACCGTTAACACTAAAGTTTAGTGAATTAAAATACTCTACATACACCTTAAAGACTGACTTCATTAAATCCGTGTGCTTTGCACCAGCATAAAGCGGCAAGCTCTTAAGGTTGGCTTGATACAATAATCCTACCGTACAAGGGCCACTTTGTTTCTCCGGATTATCCACCTGTATGCTGCCGTTCTTAACGGTGTAACTGCCGTAATCTTGTGATTGAAAACTGACACACACGGAATAGCCTTCATACTGCTTAAGACCTGTTATCTTTCCATTCGGTGGTAAGGTGATGTACTGATAGTCATCGAGATAAATAGCCGCATCACTGAATTGGACAAGATGAAAGGTGTTGTATTTGGTTAAATGCAAGATGGCATAGACCTCATCACCCATCTCTTGCAAGGCAATGACTTTAATATCCTTAGCAAACTCCATCGGTGTCCAAGCATTTAAATGGGTTTCATCGTTGCTTTGATAAACAGCAATGCTGCCATCCTGGTTCAGATAATAAATAAAGAGGTTTTGATTGGTACCACTATTGCGTTTTAATGCGCGGTCAATGGGTGCTTTAATTAAATGCGATGAGGCCAAACTAATATTTGCTGCGGTGTAGGCATTACCAAAGCCATTAAAGGCATAACAATAAATGGAATTATCACCAGAGACAAAGTAACTGTGATTGCCATAGGTGATGGGACGACAGTGCTTTGAACATGGGTAGGTGGATTGTTTGCGAATGGCAAAGTTGGCACTGGTTAATCCACTCTCTTGATTCCCTTCGGCAATAAACTCAGCCCGCTCAGTATAAATCTCTAATTGCTTACCGCTATTCAAAGCCACAATCGACCCTAGGTCTTTCTCACCAATATCATACACCAACGCATCTGTGGGCAAACCAATACCGGTATCAAAGTTGGTAAAGGCATTGATCTTAGAACCAAAGAGCCCTAAGGGCATTGCCGGTGTTGAGGCAAACCATAAACGGTCTTGAAAGAACGCCACCACACCTGGATAGCCTAGTGATGCACTAAACACTGGCTGACGTATTGAGAAGTCTTTACCTCTCAAACCCGCAGAGGGGTTATTGGTAAAGCGTGATTTTAAAGTAGCTGTAAAGACGGTCTTACCACCACCAACCTCCACACGGGTGATAACCGCATAGCCTAACGGTGTTGAGGGATTATCTAAATTACCGCCAATAATAGCGCCACCGACCCACGCTTCGGTAAAACCTGGTTTTCCGTGTATTGTGAGTGTTAAGGCGCCACCTGATTGGCTGTAAGAAACAGGCGCACTGTCATAATGCACGGTATTAAAATCATAGCTAGGGTAAGCTGCTATGCGTAAAGGGTCTAGATGATAGGTATTGTTCTTCGCGTATAAACGATGCGGCGTAATAAGTTGGTGTGCTAATACCACGCTATCACCCGCTAAGCAGAATGACAACTCTCGCATTTGGCTAGCCGTGTAGGGAGCGCTCAATGTCGCCACATGCTTAAAGTCTTTAAAAAGATGAAAGGCTTTATCACCCGTAATCACCAATACCCAGCCTAAATGCTGGCTGTGAAAATACAATAACCGTGAATTAGTTAGAGCATACTGACTCACATCCGCTAAAAACGCACTACCCCGTCGCTTTTCAGCTAATCCGGTCATACCTATTTCAAAGTTCTGTAAAGATTGCGCGGCTCGTAAATAACTGCTTAGGTCAGTACGATGGTAATTAATCGGATCCACTTCGCCAATGGCAAAACTGGTTTGACGAACAACCTCATGCGTCATACACTTTCCATCTCATTCTGGGCCACCGCCTCACTATAATAGTGCTCATAATCATGCGTTAACAGTTCACGCAAACGTAAGTTCTGCGTCACTTGGTCACATAAGTTCATCGCGATAAAATACGCCAACGCCATTCTGAAATAGCTTGGCAATAGCTGATAACTGACTTCAAAGGAAATATATTCAATGGTAAGCGGTCGATAACGGCTTAAATACAGATTTCCCCGCCGCTTAATCCCAACTCGATCACTGACTGAGGATAAACGCACTAAGTCCCAGGGGATAGCATAAGCATAAGGGTAAGGATATTTATCATTATCACTCAGTGGCACTTCACTCAATCGCAATCGCTTCAAGGCAAAGGCCCAGTTCTGTGTGGATAATAACTTCTTATAAAAAAGTGGCAAGGCCGATGCGACAAGAGATGCCACCGCACTGTCCTTGATGTTTTGTACTGGCGCTAGTCCATATAAGCACAAGACATCATTGGCCAGATTCAAAGTGACATCACTCATCTTTGCACCACCACCAAAAGGTTAATCCTTACGCTGGATCAGGAAAGGCAGCACGAACAGTTTGCGTCACCTTCCCCTTTCCATCCACCACCATATCTAGAGCGTACAGTTG
>JAUHZY010000005.1 GCA_030425825.1 Alphaproteobacteria bacterium | reverse complement strand
TTGAACCACTATAACGGCCATAGGCCGCATGAATCACTAAACTTCTTGTCACCACTGCAGTTCGCGGGGCTTGGCAAGGGGGAAGTATTCTCTACTTGTGAGGTGTGATAAAAATGGGGGCTTTACAACAGCACTGTTGCCAATGTTGAATCAGTGTCTTTAAGCAGTTATAGGGGAGGCAGAAGTGACATAATAATGACCAAACTGGAAATGTCATTAATAAACAATTAGATATAATTAAATCTCTGCATAATCCAAAGGCTTATACACAGAATCTGTTGATAAGGTTTGAAATATAGTACTATATATAGTATCATTTAAATATGGGCATTAAGGACAAAACACTCAGCAAAATGCGATCCAACCCTCGAGATTGGCGCATTGAGCAATTAGAAACAATTGCGCGGCATTATGATATTGCTGTTCGTAAAACCGGTGGCAGTCACGTGGTGTTTGATCATCCTGACTGGATTGAGTTGCTGTGTGTACCGGCTAAGCGTCCAATTAAGCCAATTTACGTTAAAAAATTTGTTGAACTAATTGATTTGCTGGAGGAGCGCGAAAATGATGAAAATGCCTGAATACCCTTTTACGATTCGCCAGCTTTCTAATGAAGAGGGTGGTGGATTTCTGATAGAATTTCCAGACCTTCCTGGCTGCATGTCTGATGGTGACTCTATTGAAGAAGCCATGGAAAATGGACAAGATGCGCTACAGTGTTGGTTAGCTGCCGCCAAAGAATCTGGGCGAAAAATACCAGAGCCTGGTGAGCTAGAATCTCAAAGCGGAAAATGGGTTCAACGTGTACCACGCTCAATACACTATCGACTAGTTGAGCGCGCTAAAAGGGAAGGGGTGAGTTTGAATACCTTGGTTGTATCAATGCTTGCTGAATCTTTAGCTTGTACTACAAAGAAAAGGAAAAATGCTGCTTAGCGCTATACAATATACCTTTCACAGGTGGCTTAACTAATGAAAAATATTTTCTCTGCACTAAAATTAGCTATGGACTACGATCAGCAGGGTGAATGGGACCGAGCGCACGAAGTTGTTCAAAATATCGAGCATGAATTGGCGTGTCGAATTCACGCCTACCTTCACCGAAAAGAAGGTGATATGGATAATGCTTTGTACTGGTATCGACGAATTGGATTGGAACCTTTCCAGGGCAGTCTTTCGTCGGAACAAAAAGATATCTTACAGCGATTGGCTGAAAATAAGTCGTCAATGAGTAATTAAAATTTCAACTATTCGTAATAGCTGCCTTTAGGGACTTGTAAGTAATGAAGATATTTAAATCACTGATAACCTCCCTTATTATTGCCGGGCTGTTCATTGGCACGATGAATGTTGGTTTGGCAAAATGCTATACAGACAAAGAAATAAGAGCCTTCAAAAAATCCATCAAAATAGAACCGACCATTATTGATAAGTCGGGATTTTACCATGGTGAAAAAATAATACAGCCTAAAATTGAAAGTTATTTAATTAGTCATGAAACGATGAATGGTAAAGATTGCTTAACAGGCTCAAGGTTTTATGTAAATCTAACCCCGGTGTTCGGTAAAAGTGCAACGGGTGATTATAAAATATCAGTGATACCACAGAATATTAATCTTTCACTAAAGTCTAGCAAAAAAACTTTTCGCCCAAAAATCACCCTGATTGGGAAAACAAAAAACACATTTACAAATCCTGTTATATTCTCAGAAAAAAACCTAGTTATCAGTGTTAACAAAATAAGTATCACTAATAATGAAACAGTTAGTATATCTTTGACAATAGCAAATAATACAAAGGATTTCGTCATACTTAATTCAATGTATTTTTATACGAACGGTATCCCCACCAAGCTTCCGTTATATGACCTGTCACTGGCAAATGAAAGAGATTTAAATGTCGCATATAACCAAATGAACCCAAACGTGCCTCAAATGACCATATTACCGAACTCTATGACTGAGCCAAAATATATAAAAATTCCGCCGCATACAGTCTCAAATAAGATTAATGTTAAAGTAAGTATGAATGCAAGTAACCTCAAGCAGCTAGGTAAGATCATTGAACTATTTTCACTGCCAGTCACAAAAGCATCTGCTAAAACAATGGCTTTGAAACTAGCAATCGCAATGGAGTATACAAATAATGGGAAGCAATCGTCTTTTTACTCTTCAAGAAACGCATATCTATGGAAAAACCTATAACCTAAATATGTCGGATCAGAAATAGGTAGCAATGACTATCATGTATAAAAAACCACATATAATATACCGGCTTCTAATAGAGCTAGGGTAGAATAACTCCCCTCCGCCCCAATATGTTCAATTAATGCTCTACAAAAAGAAGGGTGCTTTGTGAGATATGTCTCACAGTATAAATCAGCTATCTCTTATTGAGCAAAAATATTTCTATGGTAATATTTTAACCACGAATGCAGCATTTCGTATGGATATGAAAAACACCAACACTCATGGAAGTAGCACTCGTCTAAGGACATTTTCTCAGGGATTAAGACTGAGTAAAGGACTACTCAGTTGAGCCTTTCCTTAACTAGTTATTAATTAAAGATGACTGGCTATACGTTATTAGACAGTTGTCTTGACTACTTGCATAATTTAGCTCCATAGCCAAAATCATCAGGATGTTGTTTTGGATTTTTTAACCCGCCCTTGTAGGGGCAATATGCGGAGTTGGTGTTATGCATTCGAATATAGAAGAAGGTGCTGTTACAGCATGTGATAAAACACAAGATGACTACAGTCAATCACTGAGGGATTTTTTAACTAGTTGGGATTTAGAGTATAAGGGAAAAACTAAAAAATTAGATCTTTTTAATCCGAGTATTACTGCCCAATATACTGATGACCAAAAAGAATACTTTGCGAGGACTTTTTATCACATCAGGGGCCATTTTTATAAATTTTTATGGATGCTTGGAAATAATGCGCCCAATAAAGAGTTAAAAAATCAGATACTGTATAACATAGAAGAGGAGTTTGGTGGGGACTCGCCATCTCATGAAGAATTATATTTTGAATTTACTAAGGCACTGAAATTAGATATTACGGATGAATTTTTAACAGAGAAAAATCATCTTCCATTTATCAAGGAGTTTAATTTAAAGCACTTGGAATGGTTAAAAGATAACGACTGGCCGGGTAAATGGGCCGCGTTTTCGGCGTATGAACGCTTGGATAATATAGATTATGCAAATTTATTAGGCCTTGCTCGTAGCTTTGGTGTCACGGGGCATGGATTAACTTTTTATATTATTCACAATAAAGCCGACCACTTTGATCGCACTTACCAAAACCTAGTTGAGGTTTGGAAATTGGATCAATATAAAGTAAAAGAAGCTTTTGGCTTCATTGGATCTCACCAAATTAATATGTGGAAGATTCTATCAGACACTATACAGAAAAGGTAGTATATTATGATCAAGAGCCTCACTAATTTCATTTCTAATAAATTAGATGAAACTGGGGCTCAATATAAGGCATATGGTATTTTTGGTTCTTTTAACTTCCCCCTTTATTACATTGTTTGGTTATATCTATCTCCAGAAACCTATGAAAGCCTTACACTAAGAATTATATGCACGTTATTGTGTTTTTCTCTCATTTTTCATGAAAAATGGCCAAACAATTTAAAAAAATATTTACCGATTTATTGGTATCTGACACTCACCTTTACACTACCATTCTTTTTTACATTCATGTTGATCATGAATCATGGTTCAGAAATGTGGATGACAAATACGATTGTTATCGTGTTTTTTATGCTCCTTTTGGTCGACTGGGTGACGGCGGTGATATTGCTTTCAATAGGATCATTGTTTGGAATATTAGTAGCAGCGATTTTTACATCTGAGTTTTTCCCACCGTCATTTAACTTTTTAGGTTTTTTTATAACCTACTTTGTGGCCATAGTCATTGGTATGATATTTGCTCATAACAAACAAATTATTGAAAGAGTAAGACGTCGCTCCATCAAGGCAGAAGCCAATAGTAAAGCGAAATCAGAATTTATAGCTAATATGAGTCATGATCTTCGAACACCAATTACAGGAATATTGGGCATGGTCCAGGATATGCTCAATACTGCCGATTCAGCAAAAGAATCACTAGGTCAGAATGACTCTAAGTCGCTTAAAAACATGATTGAAACAGTTCAGCGGGATGGGTATTATTTAATTGGCGCTACAGATGAGCTTTTACAGCTATGTAATGAAATCTTAGAAGTGGTTCAATTAGAGTCTGGGAAATTCGAAGGCCGTATCGAATCATTTGATTTACGTTGTTTGATAAAGCATAACGTTGAGCTTTTGCAGCCAGTTGCTCGCCATAAGAAGTTGCAACTATCATATAGCATTGATGCTTCAGTGCCTCAATATTTTAGTGGCTATCGTATCTACCTAGACCGTGTGTTACTAAACCTTATTAGTAATGCTCTAAAATTTACAGAAGAAGGCAGTGTAAAGATTATTATAAAGTTACTAAGGCAGATCGATATTCCTGTTGCAGTGGGAAAAGAAGTAAATTTACAGATAGTTGTAGAAGATACTGGGGTTGGGATTCCAGAAGACAAATACGAAAAAATTTTTGAACATTTTTCAAGATTAACACCATCATATGAGGGGCTATATAAAGGTGCTGGGTTAGGCCTGTATACTGTTAAACGTTATATCGAAGCTATGAGTGGTATAATTAACGTTAGTAGTGAGTTGAATAAGGGCGCCTGCTTTACTGTTGTAGTTCCGTTTAAAGTATCTGACCACACGGACGAGCGAAAACAGTCTGTACGCCCACAAAAAATGAAAAAATTAACGGTTAAAAAACCGACAGAAAGTGGTCACAAAACTAATAACATGGAGAATAAAGCAGCCACAATTTTAGTTGTTGAGGATCACATGTTAGCAGCAATTGCTGTAACAGCCGCATTAAAGCCTTTTAATTGTAGGGTTGAAACAGCCGAAAATGGAACAAAAGCTGTGGAAATGGCTCAAAAAGGAAATTATGATTTAATTTTGATGGATATTGGCCTGCCTGATTTTAGTGGCGTCGAAGCTACAAAAAAAATTAGGGCGCTTCTGGATACTAAAAAATCTCAGGTTCCTATAGTCGCTCTAACAGGACACGCAGGGAATCCTGAAATGCGTCAAGAAGCACTGGGTGCTGGTATGCAAGAAGTATTGAGTAAGCCGGCCCAGCCACTGGCTTTAGAATCTGTTTTACAAGATTATGTGTTTAAAATAAAAACAGAAAGTAGATTGGCGCGCCAAAAAAATTCTTTAATTGAGCAGGAAGGTGAGCTAGCAACTATTATTGATTGGGAGGCCTGTGTGCATATGTGTATTGGCGACACAGAATTAGCTAGAAAAATGTTATCTATGCTAGCTGATGATTTGAAAAATACAGAGGCTATTTTAACGACAGCATATGAAAATAATGATACCAAAACGTTACGTGAGGAGCTTCATCGTGTTCGTGGCGGCGTATGTTATTTGAAGGTGCCTCAATTACAGCATACTCTGAAAGAATTTCACGATGCTGTCAGAGCTGGGCCACAAGGCAAAACAGTGCTTGAAGAAAGCTATACTGCTCTGAAAGAAGCCATAAATAACTTCAGGAACACTTGGAGATCAAGTAAATTTTCTTGAAAGGGCTGTTAAAAATTTCACCTTGGTGCGAATAGGCCATTCTAACATATACGGCGAAATCTTTCGTTCATTGGGGTGCTATGCAATTTTAGATGGGCGCTGGCTCCCCTGCCAACATTTTGTTTGATTGACGGTGTGGCGAGCACGCTATCTAAGTTATTAATCTTTATCCACTCCACGGCCATCGCAAAAGCTGTATCCTAATATAAAACTGCCTTCAAGGTTACTATCACCGATCACCCGTTCATAGCAGAATTCACACTCTTGACAATCATCATCGTCGAAAAAACAATTACAACAACAATATCCCTCATCATGAACTACAACTGAATCATGACTCCAACACTGAGCACAATTAATTGGGTGATTACCTTCTTTAGGATCATAAACCTCGGTAGAGATCGCCATCTTTACATTTAATTCACTATTACAACCTTTGCAGAAAATATTGTCCATCAACTCACCCTGAAAAAGACTAATGCAATATTTACATCCCGGACAGTCCAACATGATAGCTACATCATCATTATGGCAAACCAGGCATTCTCCATGAAAAAGAAATGCTGTTCGTTCAGTTTTAATTGCTTTAAAAGATGGGTGACCACAAATACTGCACCAAGTAAATTTGGCTCCATTCGCTATTTCCTGATTAATTTTTGGTTTTAGTTGATCATATTTAATAGACAAATATTTTTCATGATATGATATTTGATGGTGAATTTCCGCAATCTTGTCTCGATATATATGAAATATATTTGACCACTCATCATCAATTAACTCTTTTATTAAAAACCATACTAAAAACTGATCCGCGATGATTACATCTAAGTCAACGCCTGTTGTACTGCTAAAACATGATTCATGGTAAAAATGAATCCATTTATTTCGGTGATCGGCAAGTTTATTAAGTGCATTTTTTGTTTTTTCATAATGAGGGATTTTTCCATCTATAGCACTTTTTATTTGTGGCAGCAGCGCTTTAAAGTTAAGGGTTCTTGCATTGCCATCCTTAAAACTTTGAAAATTTGGTTCGCCAATTATTACCAATGACCAATGCTCATGAATTAAACGCGCTTTTAATAATAATTCTATACCCGCAGAAAAATTAATAATTGAATATTTTGTCTTTTTGTTTATTTCATCTTCATCAAGCGAATTAATTAGAAAATCGATTGAATTTTGGGCAACCAGGTCAAATATATTGTCTTTCCTTATACTGCTTTGATCATCATCCATGCGGAACGTCCTTCTTTCAGTTTTATGGACATAATTGCACTGCTACATACAAAAATGCGATCTCTAATTTCCAGCAAATTTGTACAAATTTTCAATGAACGTCTATAAATTGTTCTAGTTTAATTCTACTCTAATTAAAACTGAACGACCAAGATTGGGACAGGTAATTTAGAGTTCTGCAATGATATTCATCGGTAAGAAGAGTCGATGACTAGAAATAGACAAATCCAAAAAACCATATTTTTTGTAGAATTTTTCAGCATTGCTGTTGATAGCATCGACCACAACGGCAAATGAAGCTACCTCAGCGCTGATACGATACGCTCGTTTCATGGCGTCAATTAAAACTAATTCTCCTAAGCCACGCTTCTTATACGTCTCATCCACCGCTAATCGTCCAATCAATGTAGCAGGTAAACAGGGATAGGATGGTAATTTTTTCCTAACGGTTTCTGGCAAAGCCATCAATTCAATGGCAGTAGCCGACAAAGTATAGTAACCAGCAACTTTGTCTTTATTTTGATCATAAAGTACATAAGTAACCGCTACCCGTTTTCGGCTATCCTGCCCTGCTTGTTTGTGGAAATAACTGTCTAAAGAATCGATACCACAAGAGAATGATTTTCGATCGTGTGTTTTATCGAGCGGGGAAATTAAAAACCCTTTCACTAGTAAAATCCTTGTCTCTTAATCGCCCTGGTTAAAAAAATCACGGTGGCGTTTTGCTGCTTTTTGCAGAGCCGAATTAGGCGTCGGAGGATTCATCAATGCATTAACAAAACTCTCAGATTCTTGAGCTGTCAAAGTAATCACCTCATGTTCGCGAATGACCTTGTTGGCTGCCTCTTGAGAAGCACTCAGAATAAAGTCCGTCAATGATCGACCAGCTAAATCAGCAGCATGTTGAATCAGCTCTTTCTGTTTTCGGCTCAGGCGTGCTTCTAAACGCTCTGCTTTTTCCGAAGTGTAGTTTGGGCGTTGTGATTTCATAACAAATACCTCTTATCTGTTACCTATAATTATACGGCATATTGCCGGATATTTCAATACTCATTTTAAGCTCTTCTTCAAAAGAAGTGCCCAAGAACCCTGCAACCACAATGGATTTTGAATGAGTGTTTTTAATGAGTCCGAGCCTAATAATAAGCCCGCTCTTCTTTTCAAGTTACCACACAATACGCCACCTGCCGGTGGCAATGATAACCTCATGAAAATAATAGTATTTTTCAATCAAAAAGTATTTTCAAAAACTAGGGCGACTCACATACGAGTTACGATAACCTCCTGATTTAAAGAGGTTTTCGAATATAACTCATATATGACTCTATCAAATATTTGTAGTGACTCACATATGAGTTGCAAAATGCCACTATGTGAGTTATATATGAGTCGTAAGTAATGCGGCAACTCACATATGAGTTGCATATAATTAACCCAAAAGGAAGAAAAATGACACGAGTACAAGCCTACCTGGATGCCACCACCCAAGAACTATTACGTGATTATGCTGATAAAAATGACTGCTCCTTATCCCATGCAGCAGGCAAAATCATTGCCTCTTATCTAATGGGTGAGGAGCGAGAATCAAACTATAGACTCGAAAATAAACAGCAATTTTTGCGTTTGATGAACGTGCTAAATCAAGTATTGATGTGTGTCTATGACTCAGAAAAAGTCAGCATTGAGTCCAGCACAGCAAAAGACTGCCTGGAAAAAATCAAACAATCAGTCCTTGAGTCTGTCAAGAATTAACCAAATAGTTCGCGATCAACGTTGGTTGTTTTGGTTATATTTTTATCTGTTCTAGTATTTTGTTGCGTTTGTTTAAGGTCAGTATTGACCCTTAATTCGGTCTTTTCCTGATCAATATTTAATGAGAGATCCTTCCTAATTTCATCAAAACGACCTGCTTTGGCAAGATCATTGTAGTCTGTTTTTTGATCATTTAAGAGCCTGGGTTGAATGCACCGCACCGATTTTCCATCATCCTCCATTTGCTTAATAGCCGATTGTATAGATTTATCGTGGCGCCAATCTTGCTTATCATTGTCTAAGACAAACACAATTTTATCAGCTGAGCGATCATCCCCTACCTTGGACAAATTCGACTTTCCTAACGTCACCAGCACTTGAGTCTGCTCCTTTTGAATATCTGAAAGCGCATCCTTAATCGACAAAGCCGTCTCTATACCCTCCGCAACGAATGTGACCTTAGGTGATTTGACTTCCGGTGTGAGATTGACTGAAGCCTCCTTTAAAGATCCGATGGTACGTTTTTTAACTCTTAGCCCTTCTAATTTTTGACCAGCTCTGCTATTCAAATACGTCACTTGAATGGCTTTGACGTCACCATTCTTATCTCTGGCAATCGCTAGTAGCGCAGAAGCAAATGATTTAATGTCTTGATTGCCACGTCCTGTGCTAATTTTTTCGATAAATTTCAGATCAGGGGTAAGCACATTACGAATAGCCCGATTGGCAAGATATCGCTCAGCACCCGTTCCACTCAATGGGATTGATTGCTTAATGAGCATATTGATATAGGCTAATTTGCGAGAAGCGGTGTCATCTTTAATTGGTGTCGGTGATTTCTGTTTTGACTTAACTGTACTCTTAACGCTCAGATTACCACCCAGCATTCGGTTTCCCTGTTCCAATGCCGTTTTAAAATCCACCCCAAGTTCTGACATCAGGAGCTGTATCATGCTGCCTTTATCGCCTGTTTCAAAATTACAAAATGAGCCCTGGTGCTGTCCAGAAACGGTAATCGATAAGCTCCCTTTGCGCCCGTAGCGCCAATGAGTGGCATTGGATAAGGAGGCATTGGGTTTACCGAATAGATCCTCACATACCGTTTGCACTTGTGCACGCAATCCATCTTCAACTAACTTGGCATCGAGTCGTCCCTGCTTCTGACTGATGCCATTAATGGGCGGCGTATTTGTAAGGGTCTTGTTGCTTGATTTCATTATATCAGGCGTTGCTGGCTTCCCTTCTTTAACCGCGAGCAAGCCCATGGCTTCTAACGCACTTCTCTTGTCACCTTTTTCATGAAGAATTTGATCGCGCACGTCTTTTAGACTATCGGTAAAGATTCGAACATCATCGGTAGAACGGGTAGCAGCAACATAGAGCAAACGCATCGTATTAGAGAGGCTATTTTTGCTATCCAATAGCATCAGAATTGACTTCGCCGTCGCGCCCTGTAAACCGTGAATAGTTGAAGCATACTGATAATCGATGTGCTGGTTATACGGTTGCTTGAGGTCAATGGTTAGATTGTCACCTTTTTCTGAAAGTACCGTTATAGACTGATCATCTTTGTTGACGTGGGCAACGCGCAAACTTTCATGAGCCACTAACCTTCTTTCTTTGTCACTTTTTGTCCACTTTAAAATATCACCCGACTGTACATCAATCGCCTCTTGGTGAAATAATTCAAGCGTTGTTTGGTTTGGTATGAGATCCAAGTTAAGCACCTTTTCCCGTTTCTCAGCATCTCTTAAAATCAGCGTATTCATGGTTGGGTCCGTTTTAATGACAGTGAGATACTGATTGTTGAGCCTAACAACATTCCCTACTTTGTAATTGGGACAATGATGTAGCTCAGCATCCGTCAGTCGAGAATCGATCAACACCTGAGTCGTCACCGAATCACCCTGCAACTCACCTTTATCTTGTCGTATTGCTCGAATGGCTTCATTGATCGCTTGTCGATTTTTATTGGTTGCAGCAGCGATCAAGGTGTCAGTGCGTTCTTGTGACGACAATGCGCAATAGTGCTCGGCTATCTTCTGCACGGAGTCAGAAGCAGGTTCGTTTTTTCCTTTTCCATTATTACCTAGTGTGGATTCATCGATAACACAACCATTTTGCACCAACTGTGTGAATGCGCGATCTACGGATTCTGTTGTGCTTACCATTAATTCTTGCGCCACTTTTTTTAGCACAGGATTTTTCTGACGTAGTACCTCCGTCATTTTGGCTGTTGCAATATCAGCTTCACGAGAAATATAAACAATCTCTGAAGGCTTACCATCCTCAACCGATAACAGTTGTGCTGTATCACCAATATAGGCACAGTGACAGGTTTTCGCTTTTTCAACGATCGACTGCAACTTCGAGAAATCACGATTACCCACCATCGATGACTCATCAAGCAAAACAAGCTTATTTTCCAGGTGTTGATAATTATTTTGGTTAAGTTGAGCCTCATCCACCAAAAAACTTTTTAGGGTTTGCGCCTCAATGCCTTTAGATTGCAACTCTTTGACTGCTTTATGGGTAGGAGCTAATGCAATAATCGACTCTTTATTGACAACCTGTGATTGATATAAGGCATCTTGCAGCGTTTCCAGCATGGTGCTTTTACCTGTGCCTGAATACCCCTGAATCATCACAAAACGATCTTGTGTTGTCGCCAATAATGTGACAGCTTCTTTTTGTCCTTTAGTCAATGTTGATAGATCAAGTTTCTGCTGAATCTCATTGTGTGAGATAAACGGTGTCACCGTTTTTTTTCCTGATCGGATTTGAGCAATGATTTGTTTCTCAAGTTGAACGGTCTCCTTGGTTGCAATCAACACCTCGCCCGTAGAACCTTGCCGTGCCATTAGATCACCTGCTTTAACACGCTCTTTGAGTTCTTGGCGTACTTCTTCAAAACTGACGTCAGCAATACCATAGCTCAATGACTTTTTAACAACGGATTGGTAGGTAAATGCTGCTTCGCGGGAGGCAACAATGGATATCCCATAGTTAACTGCCTTTTTAACTACAGACAGATCATTTTGATATGGTTCAGTTTTTAATTCACTAGCAATCGGCTTCTGTGCTTCTATATTTAGCTTTTTCTCTGCTTTTTTTTGATTATCGGTATGAATAGTGATGTGACTATATTGACGTGACAAATCATTAATCGTGTTTTTATCCAAAGCATAGGCAGGCGCATCCAGCACTGCTTTCTTTGAGGATCGTTTAATGTGTCTGACTTGGTGTGTCGTTTTGACATAATCATGCGTCCAATCCATGCCAGTTAAGTTCTTTAATTTCGTTTTAATCGTTTTTAGTTTAGTATTTTCTGGCACTAACGTGATTTTGTTATCTTGTATAAAAGCTTGGTAGCCTGTGTTCGTCGATAGGCCTAGCTGTTTTGACAGACGGTTATCCGCGTTCAGTCTGACGTGATCATGATTGGCAACGGGCAAGTGACTCCTTTCTATCAACTTAGTATCACGACCTTTTAAGATCTGCTGTGGAGAAACAAGCTTTTCTCTACCAAAATTACCCCTGACAAGCAGACGGTTATTTTTCTCATCAATGCCAGTAATCGTTTTTTCTGCAAACTGACCACGCCCAACATAGGTTTTAGCCACCCAGCCTTTTTTAAAAAACTTGGCATGTTTTCTTTCTTCGGTGGTTAAATAGACTGGTTTTTCAACCATCACATCTTTATCAGCCTGATCGAGCAATCCTTGCTTTTTAAGCGACTCTCGTATTAGTAGCGATTGGCTCAAAGCAGAATTTTTAGTCGTTGATAGAACCTCGACTTCTTTCAGATTCGCTCCATATTGATTGACTATTGATTTGGCGATTATTTTCTGTCGATGCGTTTGTTTTTCCTTCCCATTCATATTGAGGTCTGACTTCACTTCATGAATGGTGATTGATAACTTGGATTTTGCCTGATTAGTTTTTTGTGATGCTGAATTAATAATGGGTACGCC
The DNA here is from genome assembly GCA_030425825.1 of Alphaproteobacteria bacterium. Classification (GTDB taxonomy): domain Bacteria; phylum Pseudomonadota; class Alphaproteobacteria; order JAUHZY01; family JAUHZY01; genus JAUHZY01. The sequence goes on along the minus strand of JAUHZY010000005.1, from coordinate 8,193 downwards.
TGCTTTTTTAAGGAGCGAAACAACATCTCCAGCAAGTTGGCTTTGTTTCCCCGATGAATTTGAGAGGAAAATAAGGTTTGCTTGGCGTTTTTTGGTTAGGTCAATTAATCGTTCTGCAACATCAAGGCTAAGGCGTTGTCCCTCGTCAATCAAAAAGACTTCTTTACCTCTACGTGACATCATATTGGCAATGGGGTTTTTTGTTGATTCTTCATATCGATGTAAAAACCCATAAAGACTTTGGGCACGATCTGATTTACCAATCCGCTTTAACTGCTGCCAAAGGGTTTTTGTGTGTGAACGATCATGTTCATTGTGGTCGTATGCCAAACTCTTTGTTTGTGTTAATAGTGTGACCTTTTTACGCTTCGACTCTAAATCATTAACCAATGTATCAATTAGATTTAACTTAGCACCCAGTTGTTTTGGCTCTTCAATCACACACAATCGATTCTGTTGCATTGCATCGAAGATAGTTGAAGGCGGTTTTTTAAAGGGTACGGTTTGTGTTACATGCTTTGAGTGCTCGATTTTCTGAGCCAGGCGCTTTTCAGATTCTATGAGAGACTGTAATGTAAAATGCCCAGAGTCAGTTTTATGGAGTACGCCCGATTGAATCAGTTGATTCAATGAGGATTGAAGCTCAGAGATACTGGATGATCCTAAGTCTAATTGCATGGCCTTTTCTATTAGCCGGTTGGCATCTAACGTAACACTAAAACGGGATAATGAGCTAATAGCATCTAACAGTGCTTCCTTTGACTTGACGAAGGGATTAATATTTTCCTTTATTTTAAGGTTAATGCATTTATTCGTGATGTCATCAAAGCTTTTTCCCGCGTGATGCAAATCCAGAAACTGTTGCATACTGCTCTTAGACTTTGCCATAAAATCACGGTGATTAATTTTTTCCTTCCCCGCCTTAGAGTGCTGAGCAACATGGTTATACAATATTTTGTCATTTTTATCGGCGTGTTGAAGAGAATCGACAATACTGACTATCTGTTGACGCCGCTTTGAAAAATGGTTTTTAATGTCATCAGGAAAAGAAGAAATCGCAAACATGCCATGCTTATTCACAGGCGTTACCACAAAGCCTTTGGTACGAGCAGCAATTGCCATTTCGTTTTGATAAATGTGCCCCAAGAATGTACCGTTGTCTCTGATTTTTTCATAAAATCCGTATTTTCGTTGCATATCCGTAGATAATGCACGCCACTGTCCATCTTCTCGTTCGGTCACATTTGCCACTAAAGCGTGCGTATGTACCTGGGGGTCGCTGGCCCTTGAGCTAAAGTGCGTGCACAGACTGGCAACCATATTTTTTGTCAGCTCGTATTCCCTAATACCGTTAACCGACTTACGTGCAGAGGCCATTTTTTCAACTTCATGCATGGCGGTTTTAACCGCATTAATATGGGCATTCAGAAAATAGTCTTTTAGTGGTTTATCCTCAGAACAACACACAATGAGACTCAGCTCTTTGTTCATGGAAAATGTAAGATCATATCCAGGCCGACCAGCCAATGTGCCGTCTTGGTTTCGTTTTCCAACGACTATATTGCCAGGTAATACACCATTATAAACATCAGTATGATCTTTCGCATCAATAGCTCCAACTAATCCTAGTCGTTCTGCACCCTTACCCATCCATTGGTACAGTTCTTTTTCGTTAACATCCTCAATGTAATAATTGCCATCTTGTTTTAAATAATAGCCAGTCTGAATGCTACTTTTTTTAATCGGAACAATAGACAGCATATCAATCCAACTCTATTTCATGTTCCGACTTTGATTTATTACTTGCATGCTGTTCTAATATATTTTCCTCTTGTTTTTGTAGGTTATTGACATTATTTTCTTCTACGCTCCCTGTGCTTTTCTCAATGATGGGTGGTTGGCTGGTATCTGCAATTTCTTCTGACTTAGCTTTATCTTTATCGGTAGTAGTCGCGGAATTTTCCTCATCTGATTGTTGTGATGTCGGTTTCTTGGATTTATTTTTCTCGTTTTTATCACTTTCAGCGACATTAATAGGAATATCGCGCAGTATAAAACCTTGGCTTACTTTCTCGCGCTTTCTAAAGGGTATTTTGAGCTGTGTGATCGGCACCGGTGCGGGAACACGTAAATAAGCGGTAAGATCCGCCATTTCCATGATTTCTGCTGAGCTCACTAATGGACGTGTAACACGCTGTGTGCCAATCGAAATGCCATCACGAATGGTATTAGCACCATAAGAATAGGATTCATTACTTTGCTCGATATCTTCTTGCCCCAATTCTTTGGAAACCAGCGCTGCCATATCCGCAGATGGTGATCGAAAGAAAAAACGCGTATTCAGTAAATCAAATATTTCATCTGCTGAGGCGCGACCATATACTTTTTGCAGTTGCGAAAAGGACTGCGTGCCTAAGACAAAACAACCGCCAAATTTTCTAACTTCAGCAATAGACTCACCCAATTGTGGGAGCTTATGTAAAGTCGGTAATTCATCACAAATAAACCAAACACGCCGATCATAATTTTCTTCTAAGGACAACAGAATAATACTTGCCATCGATAACCACATTGATATGAGCGGGCGAAGCGCGGCATGCTGTTCTGCATTGGATGAAATAAATAGAAAGTGGCTGTCTTTCGTATCTGCTATTTTTTTGATCCAATCCCGAATTGAGAAAGAATCTTTATCTTCTAAGCCCTGTAAAAATCGTAAACTTTTAAGATAGGTTGAAATAACACTTCGAATCGATATGGCGGTTTTTTCTATTTTATCTGAAACCAAGGTGGCTGCTTGCGTGCCTTTTAAATACTCGCCTAAAACGTCTAATTCTGCTGTTAAAATTAAAGAGAGCAAGCGATCAATGGAACGATCTTTTTCTGATTTCATTCTAAAAGCAGCGGCTGAAAAAACCGTGCGCGCCGCATCCACCCAATACGGGTCTGATTCACCGTGCATCGGGATCAGCGATTCTGCAATATTCTCAAAGTCGGGTTCTGTTTTTGCCTCAGCCCACAAATCCCAGTGCGCGCACCGTTGATCAAACGGGTTTAAAATAATATCGTTTTTTTCTTTGTAAAAAAGGCCAGTGAATATGCACCCTTTATCAAATATAATCGCACTGTCGCCTCGTTTTCGAATCTGCTCGATAAACTGATTAAATGTTTGCCCCTTACCTGCCCCTATAGTGCCATGAATTAACGTATGCTTAACCTCAAAATCTTTCACCATCGGCACTGATTCAATCACGATATCAGAGGCTCCGTGTTTTTTTATCATCTTGGCAACATTTTTTGGTGAATCAATACGTGCGCCACGCACAAACTGTTTTTCAGCCTGTTTTTTTCCCCGCTTAATCAACCAAACAGTGAGCCAAGCCATTAATACAAGTCCTACGCTTAACGAAATATAAAAACTTAATTTGAGATGGTGTAGAAACAAGTTGACTTGATTATGAAAATAGCGCTCGCTTAATACAGCGACGGTATTAACGTTAATCCTCTGACCATGCCACATGAAATGAAACACATGCTTAGCGAAGCCAGTTTTTAACAGCACAATAGAGGCAACATAGTAATAAGTTGCGCGTATCGTTTCAAAAGAGGTTGAAAACCATACCCCAATGAGTGTCAGAACTATGATCAACAATATTGCCCAATGCGCTATCTTCTGATTCACCTGTATCAGCATACGCAAATTATTGAACGTTATTTGACCGCCGCGTGTAAACAGCTTAGATTTGCTGGGGTTTTTATCCATGACATCCCCTTGAATTCTTGTAGAAGATGGGCGCCGAGTAATGTATAATATAAGGACAACCTATTGATTTTCTGACGCTACAGATCAAAGTCCGATTCATAGAGGAAGTGATGAAATGCAATGTAAAGCTAAGATAAACTCTTCTCAAAAACCAAAAAAGTATGTCAACTATGCGCCAAAACGTGGTGGTATCGGATATTGGCTTTATATTGCTGTATTTACTTATAGCATTCCAATGATAGCGGTGCTCGCCATTGCGTGGGGCTTTCTCTATTTTATTCCCAGCAAAATATCGGTAATTATTAGCTTGGCCATTGCCCTCTCTAGCCCATTGGTTGCTTTTTTCGTCGCAAGGAAAGGGCACCGCCGTTTGATGCAAATGCCGGATGGCCAATATGAGAATTGTTTTAATCAACATTATCACCATACTGTTTACAAGGAAAATGTTGACCCATACGACCCAGAGAGCTTGATATACTGGATATATGGACCAAAAGGAACTAGAAATCACGATTAATAGCATCACAGTTTCTTTGCCTCATCTATAATTCCACCTACAGTATGCGAGGACACTCCCTTTTGAGCATAGCTCTTACCTTTACTTATTTGATCATTAGTAGAGTTTTGTAACTTTGTTTGTTGTTCACTCTGTCCCTCTCGGCTTAAATCTATTTGTCTTTGATTTTGTTCGAGATGACTTTTAACTGAGCTCTGAAGACTCTGTGCCTGTGTTGCATTAACACACAAATGACTTCCCTTTGACATAATATTTTGTGAATGATTTTGGTAATTCTGCATAACATATTTTTGTCGTTGCTCCATACCAGGGGAATTAATACCGCGTGCCACATCAGCGCTATCTGATGAATATTGACTCGCTAATTGCTTAGCATGTGTTTGTATAAACTGATCTGCTAATTGCTGTTGTTTAGCGAGCATAGGTGAGTTGCCTGTTGCTGATAAAATAGCACTCGCTTCTTCGGGGTGGTGACTTTGCACATAATTCGCAAAGGCTTGGCTAAAATTAGTATTAATCGCATCTGAATGTGTTCGAATAAATTGTGCACTACTTGATAATCGTTCTGCATTATTTATATCAGCACCCATTTGTGCAGCAAGGTTCTGTGCATCAGTATTATGATCGGAATACGAGTGTGTTTGTGAGTAGCTTCTAACAGTATTAATCGCGTCTCGAAAGTCATGCATATCGCTTGCGCTAACATTTTTATCTGCGCCAACCGAATAATTTCCATTATGCGTACTACCTTCTTGTCCAGTAACCGTACTACTTGCGCTAACTCCTCCACCCATACCAAAGACTTTAGGTGCAGCACTAATAGACGTATTCATCGATCCAGAAAGCTGAGACAGCTTCTGGAATGCATCTGCTGTAGTAATACCTTCTTTATGTGCTAATGAGTTTGTTAAAGTATTAATAGTACTCATAGCATGATCCACCTGAGAACTGACTCCACTGGACCAAGTATTTCCTAGCGCATCATTATGTGCCTTGGACTCTGCATACTGTACATTATGCGTTAATGCTGAAGTTAGTGAACGATCTACTTGCTGCGATACAGAGTTTGCCGCACTTTGCGCTGCATGCGCACTGGTCGCTAGCTGGCTCATTCCCTGTGCTGTTGAATACACATCATGGCCCATCGGTGTTGCAGTAACTGTCGCCGCGTTACCTAATTGCTGTGTATTGAGTCCGTGCAAGCTCGTATAATTAGTATCGTGTTTATTCGCACTTAAATTGTTAGCGGTCGCATTATCCGTTGACACATTACCCAATGAATAATTACCTGTCGCAACGGATGCCCCACTACCTTGGGCAATTGAATGAATCATCCCACCTAAATATTGAGCGGCGTTATTAAACGTAAATGCCATCCCCTTTACAATACCTAGACTTAGAAATGGAATTGCTAATACTAAATATCCTGCAATCCCTGCAATATCGCTGTGTTCTTGAGCTAATAAATTAATATTCGCTAATGTTACCGTTCCATGGTTTCCCGCGCTTAAATAAAAATTCATTGCCATATTGAGAATGGCATACATAATGGGCCAGGTTTCTAACCACAACAAGGAATAGAGATAGTTTTTAAAAACGCTAAAGCCTAATCCTGGCACTAAGGTTAAAACGGCAATCAACGGAAAAATACAAATAAGCAATAAAAGCAATACCACCTGCATAAGCGGTAAAGTTTGAATACCTATGTGTTGACTCGTAGCCCAGGCCATCCGCGTATTATTCATCGCCATCGTATTGGCGATATTTTCCAACCCTGCAACAGACCCTGTCTCAGCGGCATAATTTTTAAGTCCTGATCGAAACGCATTAATGGCGATATTCTGCCTTAAAATATCTGTACCCGTTTTACTCGCTGATTTAAAATACTGGTAGCTACTAGCCAACATATTATTAATAGCAGCTGGTGCATAGGTGTTTCGTGTTGGAATAAAGCGCGCTAGGATTGCAGGCGCAGTTTTGGCTGAGTATTGATTAATTTTCTGTGTTAGAAGCGGTGCTGCTTGAGCACACGTTTGAAACTTACCATCTATAAATAGCCCTCTAATAGGCGATGGATTACTTGTCATCTTGGCCCAAATATCTTCTGAATGCAATAAATCATTAAATGTATATTTGTGGTTAATTAAAATATCACCAACCACGCAGCTTCTGACATAGCTGTTCATTTCATTCATAATTTCAGGATCATCTAATTGTGACGCTAACGACAAACGGAATAGGTTTGACCCAAACAACATCCCTGTCTTGTGATATTGTTCTTCATTAGGCAGCGCAAAAACCGTCTCAAGATCAGATGAGAATCCATAGCCAAAGGCCGTAATAAGATGGGCTGGAAACGCAATACCAAAAGGCACATTATCAACTACCTGTGCTGGAACTGTTTGATCACTCGTATTAATCACCGCTACCGTGCTCGGCACACCTAAGAGAATATTAAAAACAAAGAAATAGGTGACAAGCCATTTCAAATACAACATAATGTCATGCTGCTTCACATAGGCTGCTGCCGTCATAATAATACCGATTGCAGACCCAATCCACGTAGCCGCTTTAAACCCTGGGCTACTACAAAAGGCAGCTACAGCATTTAAGCCTTCGCGAAAAAGGTCTGAGTTGCTAATGACATAAACTTCATAGGTCATGCGATCATTCCTACCTTTGTAAATTTATTCCTAGGTTTATTCTGTTTTAATATCCTTTGCATGATTCTCTTCCATTTTTAATGCTAAACAACCGTCCTGAATCTATGCACACAAATGCAACGGTTAACAGTGCGTAAATCACAAAATCAACATGAATAAAGGATGCAGGAAAGGATGATTTAATAAGGGCATTCATAAATATCACGCCTGAAAACACATTCAGAACATACAAATAGCGATTCTTCAAAACAATTGATATTGCCACAGCGAATAGTATTAAGAAGCCAAATAAATTGGTTAGAAATGTGGTTAATGTGTAAGGATAAAAATGAAGCGCTACCAAAGCCAACAAAGGAAGAATGATAGAGATAACGGCATTTATGCCATAGCCCATCACCAATAATCGTTTTTCTATAAACATAGTTGTCATTTTTTCTCCTTGTTATTGTGTTTCTTGTCCAACGGACGCTTGATTAACAAGCCTGCTTGTTAGCTGTTGCTCATCCGCTCGCATGTTATTGATGAGCACATTAATATTGGCAAGTTTGCGATAGCTCTCTGCCATTTTGGCTGCAATTAACTGCTGTGCCTGATTAATTTGATTGGCCATCTGCGGTTTCATTGGCGTGTCTTCGCGTATTAACGCCTCTTGCACAAGCTGTATGTTTTCAGATAAATACTGATTTAAAAGACTGATCGCAATGATATCGCTAAATTCATTGGGATTGATGGCCTTTCCAAGCGCCAAACTATTAGTAATATATTTCAACACGGGAATCGGTGTCATTTCCAAGAACCCTCGCACTGAAGGACTCAATACACCGCTATCATTCGCAACATCAGCATTAAGTGTTCGAATCATCTCCGTCACTTGAGTCACTAATCCATGACTTGGTGTCACAGTGAATGAGGTCGTTTTTGGATTTAGACACTTATTATATTCATCACATGCTAATATGGTTGCTGTTCCACCATGAAGCAAGGCTTTAATTAAATTGTGGCTGTTCGCCATTGATGGCGTAACCGTCTTTTGTACTCCCTTGCTATCTTTTTTAATAATGATAGTTCCTGATAACGTCATCAGAAACTCAGCAAATTGTCGATCATTTGCTGTCAACCCATTATTTACGCCCGCTGTGGAAGAACCCCCAATTTTGTAGAGTGAAATCTAGACAATTTCTGTTGATTTGATGTGCATGTGAAATCGCTCTCTCCAGGCTTTCTCTAACTTGGCAACAAATAATGCAATATCT